>NZ_JAJNHH010000044.1:0-244 GCF_022386955.1 Mammaliicoccus sp. A-M4 | reverse complement strand
ATTATTAAGCTTGTTGAATTTCGTTAAAAATTCACTCGGTTTTTTGCTTGGTAAAATCTATTTGCTTACTTATCTAGTTTTCAATGTGCAATGTTGAATGTCAAATAAACATTCAAAACTGAATACAATATGTCTCCGTTATTCCATGACCTTATGGTCATTCCGTAATATCCTTAGAAAGGAGGTGATCCAGCCGCACCTTCCGATACGGCTACCTTGTTACGACTTCACCCCAATCATCTGT
>NZ_JAJNHH010000043.1:0-290 GCF_022386955.1 Mammaliicoccus sp. A-M4 | reverse complement strand
CCTGTTCCCATGCCGAACACAGAAGTTAAGCTCTTTAGCGCCGATGGTAGTTGGGCTTACGTTCCGCGAGAGTAGGACGTTGCCGGGCAAAATTCAATTTTTGACCCTAGGGTCTTTTTTTCTTGAATAAATTCTTGAAAAAGTTGAATTAGTTATTGACACAAGGTTTTAATAAGAGTATAATTAATTCTTGTGATACAAAATGAACATTGAAAACTGAATGACAATATGTCAACGTTAATTCCAATAATTGAGTACTGAAAGTACTTCAAAGAGTGATTGGCTTAACC
>NZ_JAJNHH010000042.1:0-295 GCF_022386955.1 Mammaliicoccus sp. A-M4 | reverse complement strand
TGGTGCCGAGGACCGGAATCGAACCGGTACGATAATCACTTATCGCAGGATTTTAAGTCCTGTGCGTCTGCCAGTTCCGCCACCCCGGCAAGAAAAAATAAAAATGGAGCGGAAGACGGGATTCGAACCCGCGACCCCAACCTTGGCAAGGTTGTATTCTACCGCTGAACTACTTCCGCTAAATCATTATTTTTACAATATTATTAATGGTGAGCCATAGAGGATTCGAACCTCTGACCCTCTGATTAAAAGTCAGATGCTCTACCAACTGAGCTAATGGCTCTAAAACATGGTG
>NZ_JAJNHH010000041.1:0-332 GCF_022386955.1 Mammaliicoccus sp. A-M4 | reverse complement strand
ACAGATGATTGGGGTGAAGTCGTAACAAGGTAGCCGTATCGGAAGGTGCGGCTGGATCACCTCCTTTCTAAGGATATTACGGAATGACCATGAGGTCATGGAATAACGGAGACATATTGTATTCAGTTTTGAATGTTTATTTGACATTCAAAAATAGATAGGGCCTATAGCTCAGCTGGTTAGAGCGCACGCCTGATAAGCGTGAGGTCGATGGTTCGAGTCCATTTAGGCCCACCATTTTTTTTGCACATTGAAAACTAGATAAGTAAGCAAATAGATTTTACCAAGCAAAAAACCGAGTGAATTTTTAACGAAATTCAACAAGCTTAATA
>NZ_JAJNHH010000040.1:0-373 GCF_022386955.1 Mammaliicoccus sp. A-M4 | reverse complement strand
ACCTCCTTTCTAAGGATATTACGGAATGACCATAAGGTCATGGAATAACGGAGACATATTGTATTCAGTTTTGAATGTTTATTTGACATTCGAATTAAGAATGGGCCTATAGCTCAGCTGGTTAGAGCGCACGCCTGATAAGCGTGAGGTCGATGGTTCGAGTCCATTTAGGCCCACCATTAAATTAAATTACCCATTACGGGGGCTTAGCTCAGATGGGAGAGCGCCTGCTTTGCACGCAGGAGGTCAGCGGTTCGATCCCGCTAGTCTCCACCATTATTATTTTGCACATTGAAAACTAGATAAGTAAGCAAATAGATTTTACCAAGCAAAAAACCGAGTGAATTTTTAACGAAATTCAACAAGCTTAATA
>NZ_JAJNHH010000039.1:0-421 GCF_022386955.1 Mammaliicoccus sp. A-M4 | reverse complement strand
AGTCAAGTCCAGACTCCTGTGTAAAATGCTATACAATGTTTTTACCATTTCTACTTATCAAAATTGATGTATTTTCTTGAAGAATAAATCCATTCATCATGTAGGTCCATAAGAACGGCTCCAATTAAGCGATTGGCTGATGTTTGATTGGGGAAGATGCGAATAATCTTTTCTCTTCTGCGTACTTCTTGATTCAGTCGTTCAATTAGATTGGTACTCTTTAGTCGATTGTGGGAATTTCCTTGTACGGTATATTGAAAGGCGTCTTCGAATCCATCATCCAATGATGCGCAAGCTTTTGAATATTTTGGTTGATCGATATAATCATGAATCAATCGATTTTTAGCCTCACGCGCTAAGTTAATATCTGTGAACTTAAAAATTCCTTTAACAGCTTCTCTGAAAGATTTTGAATTTTTTT
>NZ_JAJNHH010000038.1:0-452 GCF_022386955.1 Mammaliicoccus sp. A-M4 | reverse complement strand
TTGGTTAAGCCAATCACTCTTTGAAGTACTTTCAGTACTCAATTATTGGAATTAACGTTGACATATTGTCATTCAGTTTTCAATGTTCATTATCTATTTTATAAATGGTGGAGACTAGCGGGATCGAACCGCTGACCTCCTGCGTGCAAAGCAGGCGCTCTCCCATCTGAGCTAAGCCCCCAAAATATTTAATAGAAGTCGGGAAGACAGGATTCGAACCTGCGACCCCTTGGTCCCAAACCAAGTGCTCTACCAAGCTGAGCTACTTCCCGTTATTAATAATGGCGCGCCCGAGAGGAGTCGAACCCCTAGCCTCTTGATCCGTAGTCAAACGCTCTATCCAATTGAGCTACGGGCGCTAAAAATGGTGCCGAGGACCGGAATCGAACCGGTACGATAATCACTTATCGCAGGATTTTAAGTCCTGTGCGTCTGCCAGTTCCGCCACCCCG
>NZ_JAJNHH010000037.1:0-566 GCF_022386955.1 Mammaliicoccus sp. A-M4 | reverse complement strand
ATGGTCATTCCGTAATATCCTTAGAAAGGAGGTGATCCAGCCGCACCTTCCGATACGGCTACCTTGTTACGACTTCACCCCAATCATCTGTCCCACCTTCGACGGCTAGCTCCTAATAAAAGGTTACTCCACCGGCTTCGGGTGTTACAAACTCTCGTGGTGTGACGGGCGGTGTGTACAAGACCCGGGAACGTATTCACCGTAGCATGCTGATCTACGATTACTAGCGATTCCAGCTTCATGTAGTCGAGTTGCAGACTACAATCCGAACTGAGAATAATTTTATGGGATTTGCTTGACCTCGCGGGTTCGCTGCCCTTTGTATTATCCATTGTAGCACGTGTGTAGCCCAAATCATAAGGGGCATGATGATTTGACGTCATCCCCACCTTCCTCCGGTTTGTCACCGGCAGTCAACCTAGAGTGCCCAACTTAATGATGGCAACTAAGCTTAAGGGTTGCGCTCGTTGCGGGACTTAACCCAACATCTCACGACACGAGCTGACGACAACCATGCACCACCTGTCACTTTGTCCCCCGAAGGGGAAAACTCTATCTCTAGAGCG
>NZ_JAJNHH010000036.1:0-678 GCF_022386955.1 Mammaliicoccus sp. A-M4 | reverse complement strand
TTACTATTTGTCTGGTGACGATAGCAAAGAGGTCACACCTGTTCCCATGCCGAACACAGAAGTTAAGCTCTTTAGCGCCGATGGTAGTTGGGCTTACGTTCCGCGAGAGTAGGACGTTGCCGGGCAAATATAAAAATTACATATATTAAATGGAGAATTAGCTCAGCTGGGAGAGCATCTGCCTTACAAGCAGAGGGTCGGCGGTTCGAACCCGTCATTCTCCACCATTTAGCCGGCCTAGCTCAATTGGTAGAGCAACTGACTTGTAATCAGTAGGTTGGGGGTTCAAGTCCTCTGGCCGGCACCATGTTTTAGAGCCATTAGCTCAGTTGGTAGAGCATCTGACTTTTAATCAGAGGGTCAGAGGTTCGAATCCTCTATGGCTCACCATTAGCGGGTGTGGCGGAATTGGCAGACGCACTAGACTTAGGATCTAGCGCCTTACGGCGTGGGGGTTCGACTCCCTTCACCCGCATTATTTAAAGAAATTAAGCATTTAATCTTGCAGAAGTAGTTCAGCGGTAGAATACAACCTTGCCAAGGTTGGGGTCGCGGGTTCGAATCCCGTCTTCTGCTCCATTATTTGCCGGGGTGGCGGAACTGGCAGACGCACAGGACTTAAAATCCTGCGATAAGTGATTATCGTACCGGTTCGATTCCGGTCCTCGGCACCATTTT
>NZ_JAJNHH010000035.1:0-790 GCF_022386955.1 Mammaliicoccus sp. A-M4 | reverse complement strand
GGTTCTGTTGCAAAGTTGAATTTATAGTATAATTTTAACAAAAAGGAGTCTTCTGTATGAACTATTTCAGATATAAACAATTTAACAAGGATGTTATCACTGTAGCCGTTGGCTACTATCTAAGATATGCATTGAGTTATCGTGATATATCTGAAATATTAAGGGAACGTGGTGTAAACGTTCATCATTCAACGGTCTACCGTTGGGTTCAAGAATATGCCCCAATTTTGTATCAAATTTGGAAGAAAAAGCATAAAAAAGCTTATTACAAATGGCGTATTGATGAGACGTACATCAAAATAAAAGGAAAATGGAGCTATTTATATCGTGCCATTGATGCAGAGGGACATACATTAGATATTTGGTTGCGTAAGCAACGAGATAATCATTCAGCATATGCGTTTATCAAACGTCTCATTAAACAATTTGGTAAACCTCAAAAGGTAATTACAGATCAGGCACCTTCAACGAAGGTAGCAATGGCTAAAGTAATTAAAGCTTTTAAACTTAAACCTGACTGTCATTGTACATCGAAATATCTGAATAACCTCATTGAGCAAGATCACCGTCATATTAAAGTAAGAAAGACAAGGTATCAAAGTATCAATACAGCAAAGAATACTTTAAAAGGTATTGAATGTATTTACGCTCTATATAAAAAGAACCGCAGGTCTCTTCAGATCTACGGATTTTCGCCATGCCACGAAATTAGCATCATGCTAGCAAGTTAAGCGAACACTGACATGATAAATTAGTGGTTAGCTATATTTTTTTACTTTGCAACAGAACC
>NZ_JAJNHH010000033.1:0-1182 GCF_022386955.1 Mammaliicoccus sp. A-M4 | reverse complement strand
ACTCCCAAGTTAAATTATTTGGCATTCGGAGTTTGTCTGAATTCGGTAACCCTAGAGGGGCCCCTCGTCCAAACAGTGCTCTACCTCCAATAATCATCACTTGAGGCTAGCCCTAAAGCTATTTCGGAGAGAACCAGCTATCTCCAAGTTCGATTGGAATTTCTCCGCTACCCACACCTCATCCGCTCACTTTTCAACGTAAGTCGGTTCGGTCCTCCATTCAGTGTTACCTGAACTTCAACCTGGACATGGGTAGATCACTTGGTTTCGGGTCTACGACCAGATACTCATTCGCCCTATTCAGACTCGCTTTCGCTACGGCTCCACATTTACTGCTTAACCTTGCATCAAATCGTAACTCGCCGGTTCATTCTACAAAAGGCACGCCATCACCCATTAACGGGCTCTGACTATTTGTAAGCACACGGTTTCAGGTTCTATTTCACTCCCCTTCCGGGGTGCTTTTCACCTTTCCCTCACGGTACTGGTTCACTATCGGTCACTAGAGAGTATTTAGCCTTGGGAGATGGTCCTCCCAGATTCCGACGGAATTACACGTGTTCCGCCGTACTCAGGATCCACTCAGGAGAGAAATAACTTTCGACTACAGGACCTTTACCTTCTATGGTTGGCTTTTCCAAAACCATTCGTCTAATTATTTCCTTTGTAACTCCGTATTGAGTGTCCTACAACCCCAATAGGCAAGCCTATTGGTTTGGGCTATTCCCGTTTCGCTCGCCGCTACTCAGGGAATCGAGTTTTCTTTCTCTTCCTCCGGGTACTAAGATGTTTCAGTTCTCCGGGTGTGCCTTCTCACATACTATGTATTCATATGTGGATAACATGACATAACTCATGCTGGGTTTCCCCATTCGGAAATCTCTGGATCAAAGCGTACTTACAGCTCCCCAAAGCATATCGTCGTTAGTAACGTCCTTCTTCGGCTTCTAGTGCCAAGGCATCCACCGTGCGCCCTTAATAACTTAATCATGTAAATCCTTAGTTAAGCACTGTGTATCGAAGATACAACCATGTTTAACTAACCTTTACCAGTTATTAATCTGTGATGTCGTCTAAAAAGACGACGCGCGATTATTAAGCTTGTTGAATTTCGTTAAAAATTCACTCGGTTTTTTGCTTGGTAAAATCTATTTGCTTACTTATCTAGTTTTCAATGTGCAA
>NZ_JAJNHH010000032.1:0-1500 GCF_022386955.1 Mammaliicoccus sp. A-M4 | reverse complement strand
TCGCGAAACATCAACGGAGAGTAAGGCTCAACCCGTTTTTTTGATAAAAATGCATAAATTTCTTACACTTTAGTTATAAATGTGTTAGATTGTTTTATAAGGGAATTCGTATTTATAGAAAATTGTTGAGGTGAAAAAATATGGCTGAAAAACAAGAAAAAAAACGAATTATGATAACTTTGAATCAAGAAGTTTTTGAAAAAATAGAAGTTTTATCTAAAGAAACAGGTTTAAGTAAATCTGCTTTGATTACAATGTGGGTTAATGAACAAAAAAAGGCATAAAAATAGTCGCCAGGGCAAATGGCGACTAAGAAATAAATTATACTTATAAGTGAGGTAATTATAACATGAGTGAAAAGAGAGATACAAGAACACGTAATTGGACATTTTTTGTTTATCCGGAATCTGCACCTGAAAATTGGAGAGATGTTTTAAACGAGATGCATATACCGTGGATAGAAAGTCCATTACATGATAAAGATGTAGATTCTAATGGAGAACTGAAAAAGGCTCATTGGCACATATTAATATTATTTGCTTCTAAAAAGTCTTATGAGCAGGTTAGAGAGATTACTTTAAGGTTAAAGGCACCAAATCCTCAAAAGGTTATGGATCTGAAAGGTATGGTGCGTTATTTTGCTCATATGGATGATCCTAATAAGTTTCAGTATAGTAAGAGTGAAATAATAGGTCATGCTGGTGCTGATCCTTTAATATATCTTTCTGCCAATTCTGGAGAGAGATATCAATTAATTAAAGAAATGATTAGTTTTGTTAAAGAAAATGATATTGATGAGATTCAAGACTTAATAGATTATGCTATGGAAAATAGATTTGATGATTGGTTTCCGTTACTTTGTGATAATTCAGCGTTTATTATGAATAATTATATTAAATCTATTAGACATAGAATTAGATGAATTTGAATTAGCTAGCCAAAATGGCTAGCTTTTTGCGTTAGCAAAAATAAAGGGTCTGGGATATAATCCCAGCAAGGGTATTTGCAGAACGAAATGAGCGTTAGCGAATGAAGTGGCTAGCAAATACGACGCTTGCCAAAACTTCAATTAACTTGTGATATGAGAAATACTTTTGACGAGCAAAGAAATAATGATAGCTACTTCAGTAGCGATTGGTGCAGTTGTAACTTGGATTAATCCAAGTTAACAACCAATCCAAATCATTACTTTCGATATCGTGAAGTCAAAAGGAAATTAAATTACAAGTTAATTGAAGTTGGGATTTGATTTATGGATTTTAGTAATCACATTTTTGATTACTGTTTTTGTATTTAATCTTTGGATTTTTCGAACCTAGGGGGGGCAACTACGACCCCCCCTAGGTTGGTCACTGGTCAGAGGTCAAAACTCTGTATCCCTTGCGCCTCTAAGGCTGAAAGGGTATAAATCGCGAAACATCAACGGAGAGTAAGGCTCAACCCGTTTTTTTGATAAAAATGCATAAATTTCTTACACTTTAGTTATAAATGTGTTAGATT
>NZ_JAJNHH010000031.1:0-1918 GCF_022386955.1 Mammaliicoccus sp. A-M4 | reverse complement strand
GAGTTTATGGAAGAAGTTTTAATTGATGATAATATGGTTTTTGATATTGATAATTTAAAAGGATTTCTTAATGATACCAGTTCATTTGGGTTTATAGCTAAAGAAAATAATAAAATTATAGGATTTGCATATTGCTATACACTTTTAAGACCTGATGGAAAAACAATGTTTTATTTACACTCAATAGGAATGTTACCTAACTATCAAGACAAAGGTTATGGTTCAAAATTATTATCTTTTATTAAGGAATATTCTAAAGAGATTGGTTGTTCTGAAATGTTTTTAATAACTGATAAAGGTAATCCTAGAGCTTGCCATGTATATGAAAAATTAGGTGGTAAAAATGATTATAAAGATGAAATAGTATATGTATATGATTATGAAAAAGGTGATAAATAAATGAATATAGTTGAAAATGAAATATGTATAAGAACTTTAATAGATGATGATTTTCCTTTGATGTTAAAATGGTTAACTGATGAAAGAGTATTAGAATTTTATGGTGGTAGAGATAAAAAATATACATTAGAATCATTAAAAAAACATTATACAGAGCCTTGGGAAGATGAAGTTTTTAGAGTAATTATTGAATATAACAATGTTCCTATTGGATATGGACAAATATATAAAATGTATGATGAGTTATATACTGATTATCATTATCCAAAAACTGATGAGATAGTCTATGGTATGGATCAATTTATAGGAGAGCCAAATTATTGGAGTAAAGGAATTGGTACAAGATATATTAAATTGATTTTTGAATTTTTGAAAAAAGAAAGAAATGCTAATGCAGTTATTTTAGACCCTCATAAAAATAATCCAAGAGCAATAAGGGCATACCAAAAATCTGGTTTTAGAATTATTGAAGATTTGCCAGAACATGAATTACACGAGGGCAAAAAAGAAGATTGTTATTTAATGGAATATAGATATGATGATAATGCCACAAATGTTAAGGCAATGAAATATTTAATTGAGCATTACTTTGATAATTTCAAAGTAGATAGTATTGAAATAATCGGTAGTGGTTATGATAGTGTGGCATATTTAGTTAATAATGAATACATTTTTAAAACAAAATTTAGTACTAATAAGAAAAAAGGTTATGCAAAAGAAAAAGCAATATATAATTTTTTAAATACAAATTTAGAAACTAATGTAAAAATTCCTAATATTGAATATTCGTATATTAGTGATGAATTATCTATACTAGGTTATAAAGAAATTAAAGGAACTTTTTTAACACCAGAAATTTATTCTACTATGTCAGAAGAAGAACAAAATTTGTTAAAACGAGATATTGCCAGTTTTTTAAGACAAATGCACGGTTTAGATTATACAGATATTAGTGAATGTACTATTGATAATAAACAAAATGTATTAGAAGAGTATATATTGTTGCGTGAAACTATTTATAATGATTTAACTGATATAGAAAAAGATTATATAGAAAGTTTTATGGAAAGACTAAATGCAACAACAGTTTTTGAGGGTAAAAAGTGTTTATGCCATAATGATTTTAGTTGTAATCATCTATTGTTAGATGGCAATAATAGATTAACTGGAATAATTGATTTTGGAGATTCTGGAATTATAGATGAATATTGTGATTTTATATACTTACTTGAAGATAGTGAAGAAGAAATAGGAACAAATTTTGGAGAAGATATATTAAGAATGTATGGAAATATAGATATTGAGAAAGCAAAAGAATATCAAGATATAGTTGAAGAATATTATCCTATTGAAACTATTGTTTATGGAATTAAAAATATTAAACAGGAATTTATCGAAAATGGTAGAAAAGAAATTTATAAAAGGACTTATAAAGATTGATTATATAATATATGAAAAGCTATTATAAAAGACATTAGTATTAAATAGTTTAAAAAAATGAAAAATAATAAAGGAAGTG
>NZ_JAJNHH010000030.1:0-2002 GCF_022386955.1 Mammaliicoccus sp. A-M4 | reverse complement strand
AACTTAATTAATACATCAGACGAAAAGACAACAGAAGAAGAACAAAAAGCACACTCAATCATGGCAATATGGAATTATCAAAAACAAAACTACTACATCAAAAAATAATAAAAAAACTGACCCCAATCAGAAACTATGTATTGTGATTGGGGTCAGTTTTTTTATTATGAAATATTATTGGTTTAATAGTGTTTTGCTTTTGATAATTCTTTACTTATCGTCAAGTCGATGTCATGTCGATGTAAAGTAAAAAAAGCTTTTTTAGCCCCTGCAGGAACTATGCGATTAAACGGCACGTTTACCCACTTTTCATGCCAATTTTTAAATTTGCATGTAGATGGGCAGTGTCTAAAAAATTAGCCACTGGTTTTTAGAAAAATCATTTTGTGAAATCAAAATATATTTATTTGGCTCATATTTGCGTTTTAAGAGCGTGTATAAGTTTTTGGATATAAAACTATATGATTTACCCCTAATTCTTTAAAATGCCCCCTTAAAATTAAAAATAAGGGTATTTGAAAATAAGCAAAATAAAAAAGCCGACCTAAAAATTAAGTTGGCTTTTTTTAGAAATATTCTGCTAAGTTAAATCTAATTTAATCATACCACCGTTTATGCCGAGAAAACTTTTTGGTTTGAAAAATGAAATGTGATAGCTAACTTGTTAGCGAGTTGGTTGGACTTGAATTGGGATTAATCCCAAGAAAGTACCAACTCAACATCACATGGAATTGTAGGTTCAAACCAAAAAGGAAATTGGAATAAAAAACATGTACAGACGGAAAAATAGAGCATGATTCACGGAGTGATCATCATGCTCTATTTTTGGGTTTTTAGAAACGAGTGAAACGAGTTTCTTCTTGTCTTGATACTAATTAGAAATAATTCAAAGATATTAAAATTGAGTTGAACGTTGATATTACAGTATTTTTAGCTATTTTTAAAGTGGAAAATAAAATTTGACATAAAAAATCCCCAGGTATAAGATTTAATTGTCGAGAAAAAATCTAACCAGGGGGTTTTTATATGCAAAACAATCATACAAAATTTATAACTGAAAATCAAGATAATAAAACTTTGAAAGATATTTCTAAAAGTGGGAAACAACGCCCATGGAAAGAGAAAAAAATTGATAACGTGAGCTATTCTGAAATTCTCGACATTCTAAAATTAAAAAAGGCTCATAACGTCAAACAGTGTGGAAGCGTCTTAGAATTCAAACCGACAGAAGAAGGCTATTTAAAGCTTTATAAGACATGGTTTTGTAAATCGAAATTGTGTCCAGTTTGTAATTGGAGGCGTGCTATGAAAAATAGTTATCAAGCACAAAAAGTGATTGAAGAAGTGGTAAAAGAAAAACCGAAAGCACGTTGGTTGTTCTTAACTCTTTCAACACGAAATGCGATAGATGGAGAACATTTAGAAAAAAGTTTAAAGGATATGTCTAAGGCTTTTAATAAATTAAAAATGTATACAAAAGTTAAAAAGAATTTGGTCGGGTTTTTGCGTTCTACGGAAGTTACAGTTAATCAAAATGACGGTAGTTATAACCAACATATGCATGTTTTACTTTGCGTTGAAAATAGTTATTTTAAAAATAAATCTAATTATATAAAGCAAAGTGAATGGGTTGATTTATGGCAAAAAGCACTGCAAGTTAATTACAAACCTGTGGCAAATATAAAGGCGATCAAACCAAACAAAAAGGGCGATAAAGATATTCAAGCAGCAATCAAAGAAACATCAAAATATAGTGTTAAATCATCAGACTATCTAACAAGTAATCAAGAAAAAAATCAAGAAATAGTCAAAGACTTAGAACAAGGTTTATACAGAAAACGTATGCTAAGCTACGGTGGTTTACTCAAACAAAAACATAAAATTTTAAATTTAGATGACTCAGAAGACGGGAACTTAATTAATACATCAGACGAAAAGACAACAGAAGAAGAACAAAAAGCACACTCAATCATGGCAATATGGAATTATCAAAAACAAAACT
>NZ_JAJNHH010000029.1:0-2106 GCF_022386955.1 Mammaliicoccus sp. A-M4 | reverse complement strand
CCAACTACCATCGGCGCTAAAGAGCTTAACTTCTGTGTTCGGCATGGGAACAGGTGTGACCTCTTTGCTATCGTCACCAGACAAATAGTAAAAACTTATTAAGAATGTATTGCACATTCAAAACTAGATAGTAAGCAGATTTTACGGCTCAAAAACCGATTTTAAAAATTTGATTAAGTCTTCGATCGATTAGTATTCGTCAGCTACACACATTACTGCGCTTACACCCCGAACCTATTAACCTCATCATCTTTGAGGGATCTTATAACCGAAGTTGGGAAATCTCATCTTGAGGGGGGCTTCATGCTTAGATGCTTTCAGCACTTATCCCGTCCATACATAGCTACCCAGCTATGCCGTTGGCACGACAACTGGTACACCAGAGGTATGTCCATCCCGGTCCTCTCGTACTAAGGACAGCTCCTCTCAAATTTCCTACGCCCACGACGGATAGGGACCGAACTGTCTCACGACGTTCTGAACCCAGCTCGCGTACCGCTTTAATGGGCGAACAGCCCAACCCTTGGGACCGACTACAGCCCCAGGATGCGATGAGCCGACATCGAGGTGCCAAACCTCCCCGTCGATGTGAACTCTTGGGGGAGATAAGCCTGTTATCCCCGGGGTAGCTTTTATCCGTTGAGCGATGGCCCTTCCATGCGGAACCACCGGATCACTAAGTCCGTCTTTCGACCCTGCTCGACTTGTAAGTCTCGCAGTCAAGCTCCCTTGTGCCTTTACACTCTGCGAATGATTTCCAACCATTCTGAGGGAACCTTTGAGCGCCTCCGTTACTCTTTAGGAGGCGACCGCCCCAGTCAAACTGCCCGCCTGACACTGTCTCCCACCATGATCAAATGGTGCGGGTTAGAAAGTCAACACAGCCAGGGTAGTATCCCACCAGCGCCTCCACGTAAGCTAGCGCTCACGCTTCTAAGGCTCCTACCTATCCTGTACAAGCTGTGCCGAATTTCAATATCAGGCTACAGTAAAGCTCCACGGGGTCTTTCCGTCCTGTCGCGGGTAACCTGCATCTTCACAGGTACTATGATTTCACCGAGTCTCTCGTTGAGACAGTGCCCAAATCGTTACGCCTTTCGTGCGGGTCGGAACTTACCCGACAAGGAATTTCGCTACCTTAGGACCGTTATAGTTACGGCCGCCGTTTACTGGGGCTTCGATTCGTAGCTTCGCAGAAGCTAACCACTCCTCTTAACCTTCCAGCACCGGGCAGGCGTCAGCCCCTATACATCACCTTACGGTTTAGCAGAGACCTGTGTTTTTGATAAACAGTCGCTTGGGCCTATTCACTGCGGCTCTTCAAGGCTTGCACCTTAAAAAGCACCCCTTCTCCCGAAGTTACGGGGTCATTTTGCCGAGTTCCTTAACGAGAGTTCGCTCGCTCACCTTAGAATTCTCATCTTGACTACCTGTGTCGGTTTGCGGTACGGGCACCTATTTTCTAACTAGAGGCTTTTCTTGGCAGTGTGAAATCAACGACTCGTCGGATTCATGATCCAACTCCCCATCACAACTCAACCTTACGAGTGCCGGATTTGCCTAACACTCAGTCTTGTTGCTTGGACGTGCACTCCAACAGCACGCTTCGCCTATCCTACTGCGTCCCCCCATCGTTCAAACAATCATAGGTGGTACAGGAATATCTACCTGTTATCCATCGCCTACGCCTATCGGCCTCGGCTTAGGTCCCGACTAACCCAGAGCGGACGAGCCTTCCTCTGGAAACCTTAGTCAATCGGTGGATGGGATTCTCACCCATCTTTCGCTACTCACACCGGCATTCTCACTTCTAAACATTCCACATGTCCTTGCGATCATGCTTCAACACGTTTAGAACGCTCTCCTACCATTATCCTTACGGATAATCCACAGCTTCGGTAATATGTTTAGCCCCGGTACATTTTCGGCGCAGTGTCACTCGACTAGTGAGCTATTACGCACTCTTTAAATGATGGCTGCTTCTAAGCCAACATCCTAGTTGTCTGGGCAACGCCACATCCTTTTCCACTTAACATATATTTTGGGACCTTAGCTGGTGGTCTGGGCTGTTTCCCTTTCGACTATGGACCTTATCACCCATAGTCT
>NZ_JAJNHH010000028.1:0-4899 GCF_022386955.1 Mammaliicoccus sp. A-M4 | reverse complement strand
TGCGTCTAACCGGCTATTAGAGTACGCCGGTTTTTTTGTGTAATTTTTCACCAAATTTTCTTGCTCATTTTTCGTTATTTTTGCCATAAAAATCGACTCCTTAATTTTGTTTAAGAAGTCGCTCATCCAATTACATTTGCGAATATATATCTTGAAGATTTAACTCAAATCGTTTAATATCAAGATATACAAATTAAGAAACAAACATCGACTGTTTTCTTTTCGGATTTCGTTCACAAACTTTGGTCAGGGCGTGAGCGACTTCTTTTTTTATTTTGTTATTAATATAACACTATCAAATGACTTGGTCTAATTAGTTCCTAATTAGATCAAGTCATTTTTTATTGCAATACTTTCCACCAAACACATTATCATATCCATATTTATTAAAAAGATTTTCAGTAACATCATTCTCGACTTGCTCAACTTCTTCTCTAGTAGGTCGACATTCAATAATATCTAAAACTTCAATAGGCATAAATTTTTCAGTTATTACTGCACCTCTCCCAAAAAAATGATTTCTAATTCTTTTTCTAGGATTATTAGTTATTCCAACATATATTTTTTTATATTCCAACTCCAAGACATATAAATACCACATTCCTTTATTAAACTGAGGCATTTTTTCTTTAAAACTATCAAAGAAATTATCTTTTATTTTTTGAAAAAGTTTATTGTTTTCTTCTTCTTCAAAATTATAAAACATAGCATTACTCCTTTATCGTTTTATTCCAATTTCCTTTTTGGTCGGAACCAACAATTCCATGTGATGTTGAGTTGGTACTTTCTTGGGATTAATCCCAATTCAAGCCCAACCAACTCGCTAACAAGTTAGCTATCACATTTCATTATTCCAACCAAAAAGTTTTCTCGGCATAAATGCGTGTTCTATATCAAATAGTCCTATTTTGCATTTTAAGGGCTTTTTTAAGCATTTAGCGTTTTTTAGATATAAAACTATCTTATAACGTCTAACGTCTTTGCAACAAGCCACATAATACCTGCAAAACATACATAAGGTAAAAGATATAATATGCCTATCAAATAACGCCATGGCGTTTCGTGTGTATCTATAAACTTCTGAATAAATTGATATAAATGTGCCACACCAAAAAACTCGCCTATTGGTCCAGTAACAAAAGAAACTAGTGCAATCATTACAATCACAAAAAATAGACTTGTAATACCTTTAGTCATAGCATTTATTGATTTATTATATTTACTAATCAATTCATCATTGTTCGCTAATTGCTCGTTTATAATCTTTTTATATTCTTTGTTTTCTTCTCTCGCTTGATTCGTTGAATTACGAATTTCTTTCTTGGCATCACTCAACTCATCTTTAACTGCTTTACTAAAATCTTGTTGTAAATTATCTGTATCAATACGTTTTAAATAAGAACGAGCAACACTAATAAAATTGTTTTTCACATTTTTAGTTGAATTATCTAACTGATCAAGTAGATTATTAAAGTTCGAGGTCGAAGCCTCTAGATTTTTTAACAATCTCTCGTTCTCTTTGTGCCTGTCTGATTCGCTCTTCTCCAATTCTTCTATTCTTTTCCGCAATACGTCGTTTTTCTTCTTCTCGTTCTCGTTCCTCTCGTTCACGGCGTTTTCTATCTTGTTCAATTGTATTTGTTGTTTGTGCAAAATTAGACCAATCTCGCTCTCGTTGTTCTGCCTGCTTTGGCTCGATTTGTTTCGATTCTTCAAGTTCTCGTTCAAGTTCTCGTCTTTGTTTCTCGGCTGCAAAGCCATACGCTAACCCTCCTTTATCGTAAGTATCTCCTAACTTATTACCACGTACTTTTTTATTTTCTTCTAAGTGTTCATAGGTAATATTATTTTTTGTCACTCTAGCAATTTGAACACCTTTTTCTTTTAGCAAATCGTTAAATTCTTCTAAGTTTATTGCTTGGTCTTTTGTTTCTTCAATTGCCATTCTGATTTCATTTTTCCAAGAAGGTTTATCTTTATCTATCATGTTCTGCTCTGCTAGTGTATATCTAAGTTCTGCCGATTTTTCTGGAACAGATAAACCACGCTCATGACATAACTGATCATTCGCTTGTTTTACGAAATCACGTTGTTCTTTGTTGGACTGATATTTTTTGCCTGTTTCTAAATTCACTGAATTAATAATAATGTGATTATGAAAATGGTCTTTATCTGTATGCGTATAAATCGCTACTTGATGTTCTGGTGCAATCTTTTTAGCTAATTCTAAACCTAACTCGTTACATTCTTCTGCAGTCACTTCGCCTGGCTTGAATGATTGTATAACTGTATGTGCTTGAACACCGTCCTCTTTGCCATACAATGCCCTTGTTTGCTTAAAATACGATTTAGCATAATCAATATCACAATTTAAACCACTTTTCTCTTGAGCTCGTTCTTCTGCATAATTGATTGCTCTACTAGCTGATTTTGTATTACCTAATTTAGTTGTTGCCATATGTTATGCAACTCCTTTTTAATATCATCAAACTGCTTATTTAAATCATGATATTTCTGTTCAGGTAAGTTTATAGCTTTCTCGCTATTTTGATTAAACCATTTAGCAATTTGATTTACGTTACCACCCAAATTACTTAAATCTTTAGCAATCGATTGTCGCGTTTCTTTATCCAATTTTGGCGACACTAATCGACTGCCTTGTGCCTTTTTCTTTACGAAATTAGGCACTGTCATATTTAAAGTTTCTGCCGACTCTTTCAACTTTAAATATTCCTGTTCACTCACTCTGAAACTAATTTGTTTTGGCTCTTTTCTAACTGGTCTTTTGACCTTATCGTTAGAATTATCGCTAGCCAAATTATTCTCATGTTCGTTCACAAGTCCCACCACCTTTCTAGCGAAAAATATTCCTCTTCATAAATATAGATTATAACATAATCAATATTTTCTCAAGTAATATAGTGGTTTGGCAAGCGTCGTATATTCTAGCCACTTCGTTCTGAATATACCGGCTTGATGGGAATATTCCCATACCCTTTATGTTTTTGCTTAGGCAAAAATGAGTGGCAAAATGCTAGCCACTCATAGTTCAAAACCAAATTCAAAATCAAAACAAAAGTAACCAAAAATGTGGTTGCTAATAAAATTAATTCTCATAATTATTACGAATAAAATTCTCAATATTTTTTTCGTAATTTGGATAGTTATAATTTCCTAAACAACTTACTTTATTTGAATAATATTTAAATAATTCACAACAAAGCTTAAAAGATTGGTATGTCTTTCTATATCCATTCATCTCAAAAGTAGCTAAAAACATATTGAATTCTTTATCAGTTAAATATTTGTTTATAAACTTATAATTCTTTCCTAAACTAAAATCAAAACCCCTATTAAAGCCAATATACCAAGAAATCATTCTTAATAATTCAGGACGTAAAATATTATTGAAATGATCTAAAGCAAATAATATTTCTCTTCTAAAAACACCCTTTGCTACATACGTTGAGACACTCCAAAACTCATTACAGCAATCATAAAATTCTCGTTCTGTTGGTTTTTTTAACCAATAATTTGAGTCATCTGGAACAATTTCTTGAATTACTAAATTATCTTTATCAACTAAAATTTTTACAAGACCATCAGAATCACTAAAATAACGATTTAAATCTTTTAAATTAATTAATGTAATATCCATTTTTATGCCATCTTTAAAATACATTATATAACTGTAACCATAATCTAAATCAGGTGGGAATAATTCCATATCTTCTGGTTTCTGTATAAACAATAATTCTCCAAATAAACTTAACCAACTTTCTTCATGTGTGAAACACTCAATATCTGATACGAAAAAAGCAAAATCATAATCTTGAAACTTATCTTTTTTTATATTTTCATTAGTTCTTGAACCCTCGAGAGCAATAATTTTTACATTGCTTCGTTGATAAGCAAATTCAGAAACTAAATTTAAAATTTCTTTTTCAGTCCTCATTGTTTTTTCACTCCCAAAATCTAAATTCACGCTGCCAAAAATCAATCTGCTTTTGCAATTGTTTTTCGTTTTCTCGTAAAGTCAATTTCATTATTTCAGTTAAATCAATTGGAGATATTTCTTGTATTATTTGTTTGTATTTACGTCGAGAATTCCTATGTAAATCCCCCCATTTACTTTCTTCATTCAGTAACAAGTAAACCATTGCTTGTTCTTTTAAACTTTCTAAAGTAGCCCATGCAGGTTTCAAAATATGCAAATCGTTAAAACAATCATTCCAGTAATCCACCATATTTCGTTTCAATTCAATTTCGACACGCCATAAATGTTCTGCGTCTATTTCTATATCTGCGTTATCTTTACGTTCTTTTTTCTTGTTATATATTCTAATAAATCTATCACTATCACGTGAACCAAAATATTTCGTTTCTGCTTTGCCAGTTACCCCAAAATATACAGTTCGTTTCAAAGCTTTATCTGACATTGCATAATAATCACTCAAATCATCTTCAAAATCAAAAGCTAAATCTAATCTTGTAAAACCGTCATCTTCCATGTAGTCGATAACGTTTTTCTTTAACCAAAGCATTTCATCATGAGTTAATTGATTTGGATTAAATTCCACTCGCATGTTACGTCTGTCAAAAGCGTCTGATCTAATCTTGTCATATTCAATATAAACCTTTTCTTCTAGTGCCTTAGCTTTAAATTTAGTTTGTAACATATCCCATAATCTAACTCGTGGTTCTATACTCATAAATTTAGATAATTCTTTGGCATTTTCTTGATTTAAATTACCTACAATTGTCATTGCGTCAAAACTTAATTTTGGATTTGAAGTGCACACGAAATGTGCGTCTAACCGGCTATTAGAGTACGCCGGTTTTTTTGTGTAATTTTTCACCAAATTTTCTTGCTCATTTTTCGTTATTTTTGCCATAAAA
>NZ_JAJNHH010000027.1:0-6025 GCF_022386955.1 Mammaliicoccus sp. A-M4 | reverse complement strand
ACCTCTACAATATTTTCTTAGTCGATTACATTGTACTAAAGTGAGCTATATTTGGCTCTTTTTTTATTACACAATTATATGGACATATTCGAAAATACAGAGCTAACGTGCTTGTTTGGAAAATCTAGCCTGTTAGAAAATCTAACGAGCTAGACAAAAATAACTAGCCCGTTAGAATTTGAGACTATTCTTCTCTTTACTCATATATAAAGCTCCTTTCAAATTAGACACTATATGTGTAAACTTTGAAAGGAGCTTCTTTATCGACTTAATATTTGTTTGGATAAGTCATCTATAGTTGTTTGATTGAGTTCTTTAATAATTTTTGAATCCACTTCACTGTATATATTATCTAAAGTAGATTGAATGTTTTTACCGACGACACATTTAGGGTTTGTATCTTGATGTATTTTTAGGAAATGTTCTTCTTCTTGTATAAGTTGGTATACATCACCTAAAGTTATTTTATTTGCTGGTTTAGATAATTGATAACCTGACTTACCTTGTTGGCTTTCAATAAGTTTACCGTTTCTCAAATATTTGCATATTTTTCTTACAAGTGTTGGATTACTATTTATGCTACTTGCTAAATATTTACTTGAAAGGGGCTCTTCATTAATAGATAGCAAAGACAGTATATGAATACCAACTGAAATTTGAGTGTTCACGCTTTATCACCTCTTAGATTCATATTCATTATAACTATGAGGCTTAATAAAAGCGAGAGGGCTGAGGCATTTATTTTGATAAAACTGAAATTCTTTCTTGAATATGGTCGCCTTTAACAGCTTCATCTACCATTGCGATAGCAAAATCTGTGTAACTAATTTTACTTTCACCATTATCATTTAAAGTAAATTTTTCTCCAGCTAAAATATATGTTCCAGTTCTTTCTCCGTCCGCAATAAATTCAGCAGCGGGGCTAACAAATGTCCAGCGTACGTCATTTCTTTTACGCAAGTCATCTAACACTTTACCTTGAGCTATAGAAAGTGGTTTATATGATTCAGGGAAATCAGGGGTGTTATATAGTTGTGTTTCTAATTTATCATCCACATACAAACTACCAGCACCGCCTATAATAATTAATCTTGTATCAGTATTTGATAGTAATTTATTTAAATGGTGAACAGAATCTTGATGTAAATGTAATTTATCTTCACGTACTTCACCAAAAGCATCAATTATAACATCGAATGGCTTTAAATCTTCTGACGTTAAATCAAACAAATCTTTAATAATAGATTTTTCAGCAACAGTTTTATTTTTGTTACGTACTATAGCTGTAACGTCTAAACCTCTATTAATAGCTTCTTTAGTAATAAGTTGTCCTGCTTTTCCATTAGCTGCTACGATACCTATTTTCATATTAATAACCTCACTTGTATTTATTTTAGATACAAGTTGAGTGTAGAACTATCATCTGAAAATGTCAAAAATAAAACTTTTAAAATGCGATAGGCATTAAAAAACTCCCAATCTGTTAGATTTCACATCTAGATTGGGAGTTTTTATTATTTATATTTGAAAATGCTTATGATTTAAATTTTACCACCAGTTATTTGCTTGACGGAATGCAATTGCTGCTTCTACAGAGCCATAACGTTCCTTAGCGTAATTGATCATACCTTTAGTTTGCTCAGTAACACTTCCAGTGCCCCAAGATTCTTTAGTTTGACCAAGGCCTCTGTATCCAAGTTCGTTTACAGCATTTGGATTACCACTTGATTCTGGCATTACAATGTTATCCCATAATGCTTTTGTTCCACCAGCTGCGATAAATTCTTTATATACTTCGTTAGTAGATGCTGCTTCTGTTGCTTGAGTTGTTGTATATTCACTTGCATCAGCGTTAGCGCTAAATCCAGCTGTAATAATACTTGCTGCTGCAGTTGATGCGATTAATAATTTTTTCATAGTAAAATATTCCTCCATATGCAATCGATTATTTTTTATCTCTTTCGTAATTACTTAATACACTTTAACATCAATTTTCATCTCATAGGTTACAACGAAATAAAAAGCAAATGTCTTTTATTTCAATCGTATTAAAAAAATGAATGCCATATGACAGTAGATATTTTGGTTTAATTGTATATATTAGATATAATTTTTAGTGAATGATAAAACTGGAGGTTACAAAATGAAAAGAATTAAGTTGAAGATGTTCAGAGATAATTTAGAAAATATCCCACAATTTGATTTACCTGAAGGCTATTCAATCAGAAAATTTAGAGAAGGCGATGAAATAGAGTGGGCAAAAATAGAAACTGCTGCTGAAGAATTTAAAACAGTCGAGGATGCACTCAAAAGATTCGATAAAGAATTCGGCTTTAATATAGAAGAAATGAAACATAGATGTCTTTTCATAGAGAATGAAGATGGAGAAGCAATTGGAACAACATCAGCTTGGTTCGGAGACTTAGATGGAACTGGTGAACAAAAAGGACGAATACATTTTGTTGCAATAAAACCAGAATATCAAGGGAAGAAATTATCTAAACCTTTGTTAACCGTAGCATTGAATACATTAATAAAAGAAAACCATAATAAAGTGTATTTAACAACGCAAACGACAAGTTATCAAGCGATAAATATGTACTTAAACTATGGATTTGAACCTTATGATCCAACTGGAGATGATCGTGAAGGTTGGTCGTTAATGGAAGAAGTATTAAATAGGAAGTTAAATATATTAAATTAAATAAAAGAGTGGGTTAGAAGTTTTATTTTCGTAAAAGGTTTCTATCCCGCTCTAAAAAGTATTGTTACAAAATAAATTGTGAAAGGCTAACACATACTAGACTAAACCTTGAATCGCATTAATAAATGATGCACTGATTAATCCAAAGCCAATAGTTACGATTAAAGCAACAATTGCCCAAATAATAGAAGCTTTTTTAGATAACTTACTTGTCCCATAATACACAGCAAAGATTAAATATGCTGATAATAAACCTGATAAATTAAAAACTGACAAATATTGATTTCCTTTATCAAAAACATTTAGACTGTCAATCTGTGTATCAGGTAACGTTAGTCCAAATAATGCTTGTATACCATAAACAATTATTGAAAAAGCAGTAGTAATAATTAAATATGAAATAGAAGCTGAAAAAATATGAATTGCGCGTGCATCAGATTTCATAATTTTTGAAACAATTAAGAATATTAAAAAGATAATTAATAAGCCAAAAATGACACCACCAACAGTTTGGCCAATTAAAGTCCCTATATCCATTTCATTTTGTTGTTCAATTTGAGATGAATCCAAACCAGCTTTTTTAAGTATCTCAGTATTATCAGTTATATAATTCGTCAAAAGTAAAGATATAAATGACAAAATAGTGAATATAATTAATTTTACAATCCATTTAGGGTTTTCTCTTAACTTACTAAAGTGATTTAAAAGAGGTAAGTCTGATGTTTTTGCACTTGTTTGATTTGCATTAGAATTTTCCATATATGTATAACCTTCCTTTCAAATAATATTTATCAATATAATAACATTAATAACCATTATTTAAAATAACTTAATTGTAAAATAATGGTAAGTGAAAGGGCGGTTAATTAAATATTAAATTCTTTAACAGATGGATGCTCTAAAATATCTTTTAATGAATATTTATAAGGGTTTATTTCAAAAACAACTGGTCCTTGATAATTTTGTTTACTTAAAACATTTATTATATTATTTTGTATAACTGTTCCATCGTTAGGTAGTAAATGTAAATCTGATTTTCCATCATTATCGGATAAATGAATTGATTTAAGTAATCCACCTAATCTGTTTACTGTGTCTTTAAATTCGTCACCTTGAATAGCTAAATGCCCAACATCTAAACAAGCTTTAGTGTTTGTTTTATTTAACACATCTAGCCATTCTTCAATATTAGAAGGTAATATATGCATATAGTTTAGCCCATCAGGTATTTGGTTCTCGAAAAGTAATTCAACATTATTGGCTAGAGAAAAGTCGCTCAATTCTTTTAATCGTTCAATCATTTTCGGATAGACTTTATCCAAATCTTCAGAGGCCATTGCTTGACCTCCATGAATAACAGCATGACTTCCATTATAATATGCTAGTTTCTTCATCCATTTTTTTGTTAATGCTAGCGTATACGCTGCTATCTCATCATATTGTGTAGCTAAATTTAAATCATGAAAAGGTAGATGTAAGCCAATTTGTAAATCACATTCATTTGCATACTTGAAAGCTTGCTCTGCTAAATGATGTTCTGCCCAAATTTCAACACCGTTAAAGCCATGTTCTTTAATTTGCTTTATGTCTTCTAAACTATACTCTTGTCCAATAGACCATAAACTAATCCATTTTTCCACTTGAATAATCTCCTTTGTACGTGACATTTTTCTATTAATTTTCATCATTGATTTCTTCTAATCTCTTACCTTTTGTTTCAGGAGCTAGAAAAATTGTAATTAGGAAACCAGCCAAACCTATTAAAGAAAAGAAGCCTAATGCTACTTGATTGCCCCATAATGCAACAAAGTTTGGGAAAACAAGCACACCTAAAATAGATCCTATACGGCTAACCGATGTAGCAAATCCTGATGCAGTTCCACGTATATTTGTTGGGAATAACTCTGTTGGATATACAAAATTTAAAATACCTCCACCCATATTTGAAAATAAAACTGCTACACTAAATAAAATTACTAAGTACATTAAAGTAGGATTGGGGTTTAACGTCAATATAGTTAAACCTACTGTTAATCCAAAGAATGATGTTATCAGAAGTGGTCTTCGTCCCCATCTATCAACTAAATATGAACCGATAAGCGCGCCGATTAAACCTAAAATACTTACAATAGATGAAGCTATGTATGTTTGATTTAATGTTCCTTCAGTAACTGAAGCTAAAATAGTTGGCGTATACATGGAAATGCCATAATATGCTGTAGCATAACAAAACCAAAAACCACATACGAAAATAGTTCTCTTTCTAAATTTTTCAGTAAATAATTCTTTTACTTTTACCTTTTTATTGACTACAGGTTCTACCTTCACTTTATTACCAGTAAGCTGATAAATAATATTCTGTGCTTCTTCTTCACGGCCTTTAGATGCTAACCAACGTGGTGATTCTGGCAGTCCTATTCTAAAAATAAAGATGATTACAGCAAGTAATCCACCTACTAAAAACATATAACGCCATGCATCATCGCCTAATGGTACTAAAAGCATTCCAGTTATATAAGCGAAAACTGCACCAACAAACCACATCATACCTAAAAAGGTTCCTTGTCGCCCTCGATTATTCGAGGAACTAAATTCTGACACTAACGTGGAAGAAATAGGATAGTCCGCACCTATACCTATACCAAGAAAGAACCGAAATATAATTAAATATAATGCATTAGGTGCTATTGCTGTTAAAACAGCAAATAATACAAAGGCTATTAAATCAACGGTAATCATAGCCTTTCTTCCCAATGTATCCGTTAATTTACCGAGCCATGCAGCACCAATGAAGGAACCGATAATGGCTGAAGCTGTTAATAAACTTTCCTCAATTGGACTAACACTCCATTGTTTAATAATCAATGGCATAGCGACAGCTATAATTGTTAAATCAAATCCATCAAGGAACGTTCCTCCAGCAGAAACAATTTTCACCTTACGCTGAAACTTACTAAGTTTAGCTTGATCTTCAGGATAATCTAGATAATTAAAACTCATATACGTCTCCTTGTTTTCCGTAGTTGTTAAAAACAATTTACCCATAATAAATTTGTGATAACATAATTTACTTATAATATTTTAAAATTATATATTACCATTTAATTTTACAAAGGAACTATTGATTACGTATTAAGTCGGTATTAAAATGCTGTAAACATAAAGTGATATACAGATATACACTAAGGATTGTCTAAAATAGGCTATTTTATCATAACTATGATAATTAAGGTTCTGTTGCAAAGTTGAATTTATAGTATAATTTTAACAAAAAGGAGTCTTCTGTATGAACTATTTCAGATATAAACAATTTAACAAGGA
>NZ_JAJNHH010000026.1:0-7464 GCF_022386955.1 Mammaliicoccus sp. A-M4 | reverse complement strand
CCTTGTTAAATTGTTTATATCTGAAATAGTTCATACAGAAGACTCCTTTTTGTTAAAATTATACTATAAATTCAACTTTGCAACAGAACCAAAAACGTTATATCGTGTGTGGTTTTGTAAATCTCGATTATGTCCAATGTGCAACTGGAGGAGAGCAATGAAGCATGGTATTCAGTCACAAAAGGTTGTTGCAGAAGTTATCAAACAAAAACCAACAGTTCGTTGGCTTTTCCTTACGTTGACCGTTAGAAATGTTTATGATGGTACTGAATTAAATAAAAGTTTATCGGATATGTCAAAAGGTTTTAATCGTATGATGAAATATAAGAAAATTAATAAAAACTTAGTTGGTTTTATGCGAGCGACAGAAGTAACTGTAAATAATATAGATAATTCTTATAACCAACACATGCATGTGTTGGTTTGTGTAGAAAGCACTTATTTTTATAACACTGAAAACTATGTGAATCAAAAGCAATGGATTCAATTTTGGAAAAGAGCTATGAAATTAGATTATGATCCAAACGTTAAAGTCCAAATGATTCGACCAAAAAATAAACATAAATCTGATATAAAATCAGCCATTGATGAAACTGCAAAATATCCAGTAAAAGATACAGATTTTATGACTGATGACGAAGAAAGAAATTTGCAGCGTTTAGCTGATTTGGAGGAAGGACTTTATCGAAAAAGATTAATTTCATATGGTGGTTTATTAAAGGAAATTCATAAGGAATTAAATCTTGATGACGCAGAAGATGGCGATTTAATACATACAGATGATGAAGAAAAAGCAGATGAAGATGGCTTTTCTATTATTGCAATGTGGAATTGGGAACGGAAAAATTATTTTATTAAAGAGTAGTTCAACAAACGGGCCAGTTTGTTGAAGATTAGATGCTATAATTGTTATTAAAAGGATTGAAGGATGCTTAGGAAGACGAGTTATTAATAGCTGAATAAGAACGGTGCTCTCCAAATATTCTTATTTAGAAAAGCAAATCTAAAATTATCTGAAAAGGGAATGAGAATAGTGAATGGACCAATAATAATGACTAGAGAAGAAAGAATGAAGATTGTTCATGAAATTAAGGAACGAATATTGGATAAATATGGGGATGATGTTAAGGCTATTGGTGTTTATGGCTCTCTTGGTCGTCAGACTGATGGGCCCTATTCGGATATTGAGATGATGTGTGTCATGTCAACAGAGGAAGCAGAGTTCAGCCATGAATGGACAACCGGTGAGTGGAAGGTGGAAGTGAATTTTGATAGCGAAGAGATTCTACTAGATTATGCATCTCAGGTGGAATCAGATTGGCCGCTTACACATGGTCAATTTTTCTCTATTTTGCCGATTTATGATTCAGGTGGATACTTAGAGAAAGTGTATCAAACTGCTAAATCGGTAGAAGCCCAAACGTTCCACGATGCGATTTGTGCCCTTATCGTAGAAGAGCTGTTTGAATATGCAGGCAAATGGCGTAATATTCGTGTGCAAGGACCGACAACATTTCTACCATCCTTGACTGTACAGGTAGCAATGGCAGGTGCCATGTTGATTGGTCTGCATCATCGCATCTGTTATACGACGAGCGCTTCGGTCTTAACTGAAGCAGTTAAGCAATCAGATCTTCCTTCAGGTTATGACCATCTGTGCCAGTTCGTAATGTCTGGTCAACTTTCCGACTCTGAGAAACTTCTGGAATCGCTAGAGAATTTCTGGAATGGGATTCAGGAGTGGACAGAACGACACGGATATATAGTGGATGTGTCAAAACGCATACCATTTTGAACGATGACCTCTAATAATTGTTAATCATGTTGGTTACGTATTTATTAACTTCTCCTAGTATTAGTAATTATCATGGCTGTCATGGCGCATTAACGGAATAAAGGGTGTGCTTAAATCGGGCCATATTGTTGTATAAGTGATGAAATACTGAATTTAAAACTTAGTTTATATGTGGTAAAATGTTTTAATCAAGTTTAGGAGGAATTAATTATGAAGTGTAATGAATGTAACAGGGTTCAATTAAAAGAGGGAAGCGTATCATTAACCCTATAAACTACGTCTGCCCTCATTATTGGAGGGTGAAATGTGAATACATCCTATTCACAATCGAATTTACGACACAACCAAATTTTAATTTGGCTTTGCATTTTATCTTTTTTTAGCGTATTAAATGAAATGGTTTTGAACGTCTCATTACCTGATATTGCAAATGATTTTAATAAACCACCTGCGAGTACAAACTGGGTGAACACAGCCTTTATGTTAACCTTTTCCATTGGAACAGCTGTATATGGAAAGCTATCTGATCAATTAGGCATCAAAAGGTTACTCCTATTTGGAATTATAATAAATTGTTTCGGGTCGGTAATTGGGTTTGTTGGCCATTCTTTCTTTTCCTTACTTATTATGGCTCGTTTTATTCAAGGGGCTGGTGCAGCTGCATTTCCAGCACTCGTAATGGTTGTAGTTGCGCGCTATATTCCAAAGGAAAATAGGGGTAAAGCATTTGGTCTTATTGGATCGATAGTAGCCATGGGAGAAGGAGTCGGTCCAGCGATTGGTGGAATGATAGCCCATTATATTCATTGGTCCTATCTTCTACTCATTCCTATGATAACAATTATCACTGTTCCGTTTCTTATGAAATTATTAAAGAAAGAAGTAAGGATAAAAGGTCATTTTGATATCAAAGGAATTATACTAATGTCTGTAGGCATTGTATTTTTTATGTTGTTTACAACATCATATAGCATTTCTTTTCTTATCGTTAGCGTGCTGTCATTCCTGATATTTGTAAAACATATCAGGAAAGTAACAGATCCTTTTGTTGATCCCGGATTAGGGAAAAATATACCTTTTATGATTGGAGTTCTTTGTGGGGGAATTATATTTGGAACAGTAGCAGGGTTTGTCTCTATGGTTCCTTATATGATGAAAGATGTTCACCAGCTAAGTACTGCCGAAATCGGAAGTGTAATTATTTTCCCTGGAACAATGAGTGTCATTATTTTCGGCTACATTGGTGGGATACTTGTTGATAGAAGAGGTCCTTTATACGTGTTAAACATCGGAGTTACATTTCTTTCTGTTAGCTTTTTAACTGCTTCCTTTCTTTTAGAAACAACATCATGGTTCATGACAATTATAATCGTATTTGTTTTAGGTGGGCTTTCGTTCACCAAAACAGTTATATCAACAATTGTTTCAAGTAGCTTGAAACAGCAGGAAGCTGGTGCTGGAATGAGTTTGCTTAACTTTACCAGCTTTTTATCAGAGGGAACAGGTATTGCAATTGTAGGTGGTTTATTATCCATACCCTTACTTGATCAAAGGTTGTTACCTATGGAAGTTGATCAGTCAACTTATCTGTATAGTAATTTGTTATTACTTTTTTCAGGAATCATTGTCATTAGTTGGCTGGTTACCTTGAATGTATATAAACATTCTCAAAGGGATTTCTAAATCGTTAAGGGATCAACTTTGGGAGAGAGTTCAAAATTGATCCTTTTTTTATAACAGGAATTCAAATCTTTTTGTTCCATTAAAGGGCGCGATTGTGTGAGAAGCGATCTGCGTCCGTTCTGCAATCGGGCCATATTGTTGAGGAAAGTAAACACATATATTTACGTATATTTATAATGCAATTGAGATTGTGAAGGATTACACTTAAACTAACGGGGCAGGATAGCTTAACAAGGAATAGGAATTTAAACGGTAAAATAGTTAAGGAAGGCTGTGTGATATATGAAAGTTTCTTTAATTGCTGCGATGGATAAGAACAGGGTAATAGGTAAAGAGAATGACATACCTTGGAGAATCCCAGAGGATTGGGAGTATGTTAAAAATACTACAAAGGGATATCCAATTATATTAGGAAGGAAGAATCTTGAATCAATCGGAAGAGCATTACCTGGAAGAAGGAATATTATTCTGACAAGAGATAAGGGGTTCAGCTTTAATGGTTGTGAAATCGTCCATTCAATAGAAGATGTTTTTGAGTTATGTAATAGCGAAGAGGAAATTTTCATTTTCGGGGGAGAACAAATTTATAATTTGTTTCTACCATATGTTGAGAAAATGTACATTACAAAAATTCATTACGAATTTGAAGGAGATACATTCTTTCCAGAAGTGAATTATGAAGAGTGGAACGAAGTATCTGTTACACAAGGAATAACAAATGAAAAAAATCCTTATACATATTATTTTCATATTTATGAGCGAAAAGCTTCTTGAACTAACGGGGCAGTTTAGTGGAAGAAAGTTTGAAACATTTTGTTTAAGTCAATCGTATTAATATAGAGTACAATTTTGAATCTGTATTTTTAAATTTAGTCCCGACCATAGAAGAGAAAAGGGGTGTATAAATTGAAAAGAACACGTCTAAAATTTTCCCTAATTGTTGGTTTAGTAGCGTTTATCTTAACATTTTTAGTTACTTTTTTAATTGAATCGCCGTATCCTTTTTGGGCAAGTCTGGTTGTAGGATTTTTAATATTTGAAATTAGTTATTACTACTTCTTTAACAAAGAGAAACGTCAGTACGATTTATGATAAAACAAAAGTATTAAACAATAGGGTGCGTTAGTGAAAGATAATCAATTCGTTATTTAACTAACGGGGCAGAAGAGTTCAAATAATGACAGCTTTGTTAGGGATGATGGTTAAATTAATAGGGGTGTTAAAATGGGAAATGACAAAGAAAATCCGAAGCAATTAACATTTTATGAGTTACAGAGCTACCTAGCACTAAAATACAAAGAAGGACGCACTTCATCTGCTTTGTTTATGAAACTAGTAGAAGAAATTGGCGAGGTAGCAGAGGTACTAAACCAGTTAGAAGGGCGAAAGGCAAACACGGGGAATGCTTCTTTAGAAAAAGAGCTTGTTGATGTTATCCATTACGCTGTTGCCATTGCAAGCATAAATCATATTGATCTAACAAAGGCCATTATTAAGAAGGATAAACAAGCTGCAATTAAATATAATCAATCTCCAAATTTAGAAGAGTTTTTAGAAGAAGAAATTAAAGTAAATTAACATAAAAAATACTTATGAAAGAAGAGGAACATTCCTTATTGCACTATAGGGTGCGTTAGTTTAATAATAAATAAGTGATTTTAGGGTTAAGAACTTATTTATAGTTATTCCATTAACGGGCGCGATTGCTGAATAAAAGATACGAGAGACCTCTCTTGTATCTTTTTATTTTTGAGTGGTTTTGTCCGTTACACTAGAAAACCGAAAGACAATAAAAATTTTATTTTTGCTGAGTCTGGCTTTCGGTAAGCTAAACAAAACGGACAAAATAAAAATTGGCAAGGGTTTAAAGGTGGAGATTTTTTGAGTGATCTTCTCAAAAAATACTACCTGTCCCTTGCTGATTTTTAAACGAGCACGAGAGCAAAACCCCCTTTGCTGAGGTGGCAGAGGTCGGGTTTTTTTGTTTCTTTTTTCACGAAAAAAAAAGAAAGGTCTTAAAGGTTTTATGGTTTTGGTCGGCACTGCCGACAGCCTCGCAGAGCACACACTTTATGAATATAAAGTATAGTGTGTTATACTTTACATGGAAGTGGTTGCCGGAAAAAGCAAAAATGCCTCACATTTGTGCCACCTAAAAAGGAGCGATTTACATATGAGTTATGCAGTTTGTAGAATGCAAAAAGTGAAATCACCTGGACTAAAAGGCATGCAATTTCATAATCAAAGAGAGCGAGAAAGTAGAACGAATGAAGATATTGACAGAGAGCGAACACATGAAAATTATGATTTACAAAACGATAAAAATATAAATTATAACGAACGTGTAAAAGACATAATCGATTCACAAAAAACAGGCACACGAAAAACAAGAAAAGATGCTGTTCTTGTAAATGAGTTGCTAGTAACATCTGACCGAGATTTTTTTGAGCGACTGGATCCAGGAGAACAAAAACGATTTTTTGAGGAAAGTTATAAATTATTTTCTGAACGATACGGCAAGCAAAATATTGCTTACGCAACAGTTCATAACGATGAGCAAACCCCTCATATGCATTTAGGTGTTGTGCCTATGCGTGATGGAAAACTACAAGGAAAAAATGTGTTTAATCGTCAAGAATTGTTATGGCTACAAGATAAATTCCCCGAGCATATGAAAAAACAGGGTTTTGAGTTGAAGCGTGGTGAACGTGGCTCTGACCGTAAACATATTGAGACATCTAAATTTAAAAAACAAACTTTGGAAAAAGAGATTGATTTTCTAGAAAAAAACTTGGCAGTTAAAAAAGATGAATGGACTGCTTATAGCGATAAAGTTAAATCAGATTTAGAAGTACCAGCGAAACGGCACATGAAAAATGTTGAAGTGCCAACGGGCGAAAAGTCCATGTTTGGTTTAGGAAAAGAAATAATGAAAACAGAAAAGAAACCAACTAAAAACGTTGTTATATCGGAGCGTGACTATAAAAACTTAGTGACTGCTGTGAGAGATAACGATAAGTTAAAACAGCATGTTAGCAATCTCATGAGTACTGATATGGCGAGAGAATATAAAAAATTAAGTAAAGAACATGGGCAAGTTAAAGAAAAATATAGTGGTCTTGTAGAGCGATTTAACGAAAATGTAAATGATTATAATGAGTTGCTTGAAGAAAACAAGTCTTTAAAGTCTAAAATAAGCGATTTAAAGCGTGATGTGAGTTTAATCTATGAAAGCACTAAGGAATTCCTTAAGGAACGTACAGACGGCTTAAAAGCCTTTAAAAACGTTTTTAAGGGGTTTGTAGACAAGGTAAAGGATAAAACTACACAATTCCAAGAAAAACACGATTTAGAACCTAAAAAGAACGAATTTGAACTAACTCATAACCGTGAGGTAAAAAAAGAACGAAGTCGAGATCAGGGAATGAGTTTATAAAATAAAAAAAGCACCTGAAAAGGTGTCTTTTTTTGATGGTTTTGAACTTGTTCTTTCTTATCTTGATACATATAGAAACAACAAGTTTTTATTTTTATAGTTTACATCGCGTTTAAAGTGTTGGTGTGATTGGCTTTATAAGGTTAATGAACCTTTAAAAATCCTTGCACAGAAAAATACCCTATGTTATTGTTTAAGTTACCACACAAAAACAAATTTACATAGGGGGTTTCTGTATTAATTATGTGCAATAATAATAGCATTAATTCAGATGAAAAATCAAGTGTACTAATCGACAAAACAAAAAGTGGAAAAATAAGACCTTGGCGAGAAAAGAAAATGGCAAATGTAGATTATTTTGAACTCTTGCATATTCTTGAATTTAAAAAGGCTGAACGTGTAAAAGATTGTGCAGAGGTACTTGAATATAAAGTGAGTTATGAAACGGGAGAAAAAACGTGGTTCTGTTGCAAAGTAAAAAAATATAGCTAACCACTAATTTATCATGTCAGTGTTCGCTTAACTTGCTAGCATGATGCTAATTTCGTGG
>NZ_JAJNHH010000025.1:0-10895 GCF_022386955.1 Mammaliicoccus sp. A-M4 | reverse complement strand
CTTGTTAAATTGTTTATATCTGAAATAGTTCATACAGAAGACTCCTTTTTGTTAAAATTATACTATAAATTCAACTTTGCAACAGAACCGTTACACTTTAGAACAAAGTTTAAAAGATTTAACAAAAGCTTTTGATAGATTAAGCAGATATAAAAAAGTTAGTAAAAATTTAGTTGGATTTTTGCGTTCAACTGAAGTGACTGTTAATAAAAATGACGGTAGTTATAATCAACATATGCATGTTTTATTGTGTGTTGAAAGTGCGTATTTTAGAAAAAAAGAAAATTATATTACACAGAAGGAATGGGTCGATTTGTGGCAAAAAGCGTTACAAGTTGATTATCGACCGGTGGCAAATATCAAAGCGATCAAACCTAATCAAAAAGGTGACAAAGATATTCAAGCAGCAATCAAAGAAACGTCAAAATATAGTGTTAAATCATCAGACTTTCTAACAAGTAATCAAGAAAAAAATCAAGAAATAGTCAAAGACTTAGAACAAGGTTTATACAGAAAACGTATGTTAAGCTACGGTGGTTTACTCAAACAAAAACACAAAATTTTAAATTTAGATGACTCAGAAGACGGTAACTTAATTAATACATCAGACGAAAAGACAACAGAAGAAGAACAAAAAGCACACTCAATCATGACAATATGGAATTATCAAAAACAAAACTACTACATCAAAAAATAATAAAAAAACTGACCTCAATCAGAAACTATGTATTGTGATTGAGGTCAGTTTTTTTATTATTAAATATTATTGGTTTAATAGTGTTTTGCTTTTGATAATTCTTTACATATCGTCAAGTCGATGTCATGTCGATGTTAAGTAAAAAAGCTTTTTTAGCCCCTGCAGGAACTATGCGATTAAATGGCGCGTTTACCCACTTTTCATGCCAATTTTTAAATTTGCATGTAGATGGGCAGTGTCTAAAAAATAGCCACTGGTTTTGCTTAAATTTTGTTTGTGAAATGAGAATATATTTATTTGGCTTATATTTGCGTTTTAAGAGCCAATATAAGTTTTTAGGTATAAAACTATATAAATTACCCTTAAATCTTTAAAATACCCCTTTAAAATGCAAAATAAGTATATTTGATTATCACATGTGTTTTTGAATTTAGCACGATACCATTTTGGTATGTAAGTGTGCCTTTGGATAAATAAAAAAGTCCTGGTCTATTATAGACCAGGACTTTTTTATTTATCGTTAGACCGCAACAACATTAGTTGCTTGTTCGCCACGTTGACCATCAACTATGTCGAAATCTACGCTTTGTCCATCTTCTAAAGATTTATAGCCTTCTCCAACAATGTTAGAAAAGTGAACGAATACGTCGTTACCATTTTCTCTTTCGATGAAACCAAAACCTTTTTCTGAATTAAACCATTTTACTGTACCGTTATTCATATAGAATACCTCCGAGTGCTTTTGCACATAATATTTGTAACAATTTCATTTATAAAAAAGAGGATATTCTAGAAAAATACACTACAATTAAATTCACGAGCTTTTATTACGTTAGATTAAGTATACGCTTATTTATTGGATAAGTACATCTTTATTTTTAAAAGCACGCATTTATGCCGAGAAAATTTATTGATCGTTGAGAAGAACCCTTAACTAAACTTGAAGACGAATGTCGGCATAGCGTGAGCTATTAAGCCGACCATTCGACAAGTTTTGGGATTGTTAAGGGTTCCGAGGCTCAACGTCAATAAAGCAATTGGAATAAAGCATCTATGATTATTTAAAAATATAAGTTACAATACATTCAAAAATATTTTTGAATGAGGTGTATTATGATTCAAACGGTTGTTACTGCTGCTGTTCTTTATATTGCTACAGCAGTTGATTTATTAGTAATTTTATTAATATTTTTTGCTAGAGCAAAGACTAGAAAAGAATATAGAGATATTTATGTTGGTCAATATTTAGGGTCTATTATTTTAATATTAGTTAGTTTGTTTTTAGCTTTTGTATTAAATTATGTTCCAGAGAAGTGGATATTAGGTTTATTGGGTTTAATACCAATTTATCTTGGAATTAAAGTGGCTATTTATGATGATTGTGAAGGAGAAAAGAGAGCTAAAAAAGAATTGAATGAAAAAGGATTGTCTAAATTAGTTGGTACGGTTGCAATTGTTACGATAGCAAGTTGTGGTGCTGATAATATTGGTTTATTTGTTCCGTATTTTGTGACATTAAGTGTTACTAATTTATTAATTACTCTGTTTGTCTTTTTAATTTTAATTTTCTTCTTGGTATTTACTGCACAAAAATTAGCTAATATTCCAGGAGTTGGAGAAATTGTTGAGAAATTTAGTCGTTGGATTATGGCTGTTATTTATATAGCTTTAGGTTTATTTATTATTATTGAAAATGACACTATTCAAACAATTTTAGGATTTATATTTTAATTTAGGGTGTGATTTTATATGAGTTATGAAAATGCTTGTGATGTGATCTGTGTACATGAGGATAAAGTTAACAATGCTTTAAGTTTTTTAGAAGATGATAAATCTAAGAAATTACTTAACATTTTAGAAAAAATTTGTGATGAGAAGAAATTGAAAATCATATTATCTTTGATTAAAGAAGATGAGTTGTGTGTTTGTGATATTTCTTTGATATTGAAAATGAGTGTTGCTTCAACTTCACATCATTTAAGGCTTTTATATAAAAATGAGGTACTTGATTTTTATAAAGATGGAAAGATGGCATATTATTTTATTAAAGACGATGAAATAAGAGAGTTTTTCTCTAAAAATCAGGAGGGTTTTTGAAACGAGTGAAACGAGTTTCTTCTTGTCTTGATTGTTTATATCTGAAATAGTTCATACAGAAGACTCCTTTTTGTTAAAATTATACTATAAATTCAACTTTGCAACAGAAGCTCTTCTTTAGACACATTAGGCGTTGTTAATGTTAAAAATATAAAATCCTTCTGCTGATCCTGTTTAATATATTTCATCATCAACGATAAACCCAGCGCATCTTTCCTCGCTTTACGCCATGCACACATTGGACAAAATCGATTTTTACAAGGGTTCGCTTTATATAATTTTTGTTTTTTTTAGGTTTTATCAGCCACAAAAGACAAAAATGTATTACAATCCCTCACATAATCCATCTGATCTTCTCCAATATATCCTTGAATGAATTTTTGAAATGCTTGATTTCTACGTTTTTTCTCAGTATACTTATCCATGTTATAATACACAAAAACAACTTAGTTCTACTCTAACTAAGACCCATAAAAAAAGTTGCTTTTTCCCCTTTCTATGTATGTTTTTTACTAGTCATTTAAAACGATACATTAATAGGTACGGAAAAACAACTTTTTTTTGTGCTTAAAACCAGTCATATCAATAACTCAAGACAAGAAGAAACTCGTTTCACTCGTTCTAAAAAACGTTTTATCATTATTCACAATTTATCAAAAGTAATAGAATCATAAACAACCCATGGTCCTTGAAGCGCTCTTTCATAAGTGATATTTACTGAAACAGTCTCATTTATACAAACATATTTACCTTTATTAGCAAAATCATGATTATATAAAATTTTTATATCAAAATCTATTGTAAAGTTAGATTCTGTAAAGTCATTTCTATTTATATACATGGCACCTAATAATAAAGCTGAAAAAATATTTGGTAATCTCAATTCGAATGAATCCCCGCCATCAAGAACTGATATTTTTTCTTTTGTCGTTTCTTCCAAACCAAAAACTTTATCCCAACCATAAGTATCATTACCAAACATATCTTTTTCTATATCAAAATTGTTTTCTTTTTCTTCTGATGCTTTACTTAATAAAAATTCAAAAGTATCATTTTTCCTCACATCAATAGATACAGACAAATCTGTAATTCTTACTTTCGTTGTATTTATAAATTTCAATAAAACATCATATTCCTGTAGCTTTTCGTAACCGTCAATATCCCAATCAATACCTATGTAATCTACAGTTTGTTTATTTTGAGATTCTAAAAAAAGTTGAGGTCTTAAAAGAATATTATCTTTTTTTCTCTGATAAAACACAGTATACATTGAAATACCTAAAGCAAAAATAGATATTCCTAAAGAAATATAAGCGATCAATTCAAGCAACCCCTTTAAATTAGTTTAAATAATCATATCAATTTTCAGAAGAATAAGTACTCAAATTATTAAAAATTTATTCCAATTGCTTTATTGACGTTGAGCCTCGGAACCCTTAACAATCCCAAAACTTGTCGAATGGTCGGCTTAATAGCTCACGCTATGCCGACATTAGTCTACAAGTTTAGTTAAGGGTTCTTCTCAACATCAATAAATTTTCTCGGTATAAATGCGTGTTCTATTTTTTATACATTGCTCACTACGTATTTTGATGTTTTTAAATTCTTTTCAGATTCTCTGCTAAGAGCATAAGGGGACACAATGCCACTACGTGTCACTCAGCATAGCTGAGGTATCTTCTTATGCTTTATACATCTCTTTTAAGCCATGTTAAAACCAAACAGATCATACGCCTAAGACACATATTCCAATTTTAAAATGTATAACCTGTATAAAAGTTTCCTGGCATCGTCAGAACTTGTATTCAGATTCTTTACAAGCCACTTATATCAACGTTTATAAAATTATAGATTCTGATAGATTCTAAAAAACAGCTTATAGATTCTATAATCAACTTTATTTTTTGACTTTATACATTCTCATACATGCTTTATTTTGAATTTTAAGGGGTCATTTTAAATAAATAGGGGTAAATCATATAGGTTTTATATCCAAAAGTTTATATACGCTCTTAAAACGCAAATATGAGCCAAATAAATATATGCTAATTTCACAAACAAAAATTTGAGCAAAACCAGTGTCGAATTTTTTAGACACTGCCCATTTACATGCAAATTTAAAAATTGGCATAAAAACTGGTCAACCATGACGGTTGAACGCTATATTTCCTGCAGAGGCAAAAGGCATAAAAAAACGCTAGCTTTTGAGCTAACGTTTCGCATTTTTTAAATAATAATTTTGTTTTTCGAAATTCCAAATTGCCATCTTCAGCATCGTCTAAATTTAAAATTTTATGTTTTTGTTTAAGCAAACCACCATAACTCAACATACGTTTTCGGTATAAACCTTTTTCAAATCATTCACGATTTACTGATTAAAAATATTATATTTCGCCATATTTTGTCTTCTCATATCGGCTGAATAGCGTTCTTCAAGTTCACTTAAAATCGTCTTCATTAAATACCCTTGCATCGAACTGAGTGTTTCTTTTTGGCCTTTAACACCTCTATCATGTATCGCTTTTTTAACTCTTTTTAAAGATATTAATATTTCATCTTCAATATGTTCTAACATATAATACGTATCATCGTGATTTGAGTTAAACGATTTTTTGGCTTTAAGAATAATAGCTTTTATCATTTTTAAATCTCTATAATCATAATTTAATAAATAATTCGTTAATTGATCTGGGAATTCTTGTAATAGAATTTCTTTATAATCTTTATCATCCAAATTATTTGAAAATTGATTTGTGTGATTTGAATGATTGCTTATTTTATTTTTAGCCGCTATATCATTCAAGTCATTCATATCATTATTCTTAGTCTTTATATAATCAGTATTATTTAAGTTAGTATCATTAGATTTTGATTTTCGAAATTCTTGTTTTTTGATTTTCAAAACTCTTGAATTTTGATTTTCACTATTCTGGAATTTTGATTTTCGAAATTCCTTGTTGTTACTGGTTTTGGAAGGCTTTTTTGGTTCTAATATATATATCTTATTAGGTTTGTTTAAACCTATTCTTTCTTGTTCTAATAAATTAAAATTTTCTAATTCCTTTTTAATTTTAGTTACTTTTTGAGTTCCGCAATTTAAAAGTTCACATAAATCTTTAGTAGTAAATATTAAATATACATTCCCATTTTCATCAATCCAGTTATTCATTTTAGATAATTCAAAACGATCTCTAAACATACAGTAGGCAATTTTTGAAGAATCACTAAGTTTTCTAAAATATTCATCTTCAAATAAAAATTTATAAAGTTTATAAAATCTTTCTTGTTCAAATTCTTGTATTGTAATTCTTTTGAAATTTGACATAATAAAAACCTCTTTCCGAATTTTAGTATGGTAAGAGGTAATAAAACGCTTTTATATAGCTTTACATTTATTTAACGATTTAAGTTCTTGCACTAAGGTGTCATTCATTATATAATACAAGTATAAAATTGATATTAAACAAACGTGCCGCAACGTTTTATTACCAAACCCCGACTATTACCAGTAGTTGGGGTTTTTAATGTGTTAAGACTATTATAGCACTTTAAACAAGGTTATAAAAGGAGAAAATAAGAGTTTGTCAAGGGTTGATAAAGGTTTGTCAATGACTATAAACCTTTGACAAACCTTTGACGAAATAAAATCATTTCATCTTTTATAACTTTGAATATAAAACATCATAAGTTTATAATATAGCATAAAGGGTTGATAAACATTTTATAAAGGGTTGATTATATGAAAAGTGTGAAAATCTTAAGTGAAGAATTAGGGGTTAGTAAGCAAACAATTTTTAATAACATTAAACGATTGAATATAGAGACATTGAAACAGGAAAATACTTCCTTTATTAAAGAAGATACGGATATAGAAAAAATTATTCAAAGGGTAAATGAAAATAAAAAGAAATATGGTTTTGAAAGTACTGCAGAAGACAAACAAAAAAAAGAGTCAGATAATAATGTTGAATCCAAAAGTAATGCTCAAATAGTAGAAATCCTTAAAAAACAGATTGATACTTTAAATGATCAAATTGAAAGACAAGAAAGTCGTCATGAAACAACAATTGAATTTTACAGAAAAGAGTTGCAAGAAAGGTCAAAATTGCTTGAAAATCAACAAGTATTAGCATTAGAAAGTAATAAAAAAATTCAAAAGTTAGAGAATCAATTAGAAGAAGAAAGACAGCTTAATTACTCTTTTGATAAAGTGACTAATGATAGAGAAAATATTAATGCACAAGAAGCCGATTTTACTGAAGAACCTAAAAATACTAACCAACAACAAGAGGAAAATCAAACAACGGATTATAGTGTTATATCTGGAGAGAATAAGGATGAAGATATAAAAAAAGTTACTACAGAGGAAGAGAAACGAGCTAAAGAACAAGAAAGTGAGACTAATAATGAGGTGGAGCAGCCATCTAAAAAAGGATTTTGGAGTCGTTTGTTTGGTAACTAATTATATTAAAAAGGGGTCCCGAGCGCCTACGAGGAATTTGTATCGATAAGAAATAGATTTAAAAATTTCGCTGTTATTTTGTACATTTAACTTGACGGTGACATCTCTCTATTGTGAGTTATTAGTGGTACAGTTTTCAACCGTTTTAATTATAAAAAAGTGGTGCATTTTTAAATTGGCACAAACAGGTAACGGTTATTGCAGGTGTATTTCTTATCTATGGGTTTAACATGGATTTTATCATTAAAATCATGAGTATTGTCCGAGAGTGATTGGTCTTGCGTATGGTTAACCCTAAAGTTATGGAAATAAGACTTAGAAGCAAACTTAAGAGTGTGTTGATAGTGCATTATCTTAAAATTGTGTATAATAGGAATTGAAGTTAAATTAGATGCTAAAAATTTGTAATTAAGAAGGAGGGATTCGTCATGTTGGTATTCCAAATGCGTAATGTAGATAAAACATCTACTGTTTTGAAACAGACTAAAAACAGTGATTACGCAGATAAATAAATACGTTAGATTAATTCCTACCAGTGACTAATCTTATGACTTTTTAAACAGATAACTAAAATTACAAACAAATCGTTTAACTTCTGTATTTATTTATAGATGTAATCACTTCAGGAGTGATTACATGAACAAAAATATAAAATATTCTCAAAACTTTTTAACGAGTGAAAAAGTACTCAACCAAATAATAAAACAATTGAATTTAAAAGAAACCGATACCGTTTACGAAATTGGAACAGGTAAAGGGCATTTAACGACGAAACTGGCTAAAATAAGTAAACAGGTAACGTCTATTGAATTAGACAGTCATCTATTCAACTTATCGTCAGAAAAATTAAAACTGAATACTCGTGTCACTTTAATTCACCAAGATATTCTACAGTTTCAATTCCCTAACAAACAGAGGTATAAAATTGTTGGGAGTATTCCTTACCATTTAAGCACACAAATTATTAAAAAAGTGGTTTTTGAAAGCCATGCGTCTGACATCTATCTGATTGTTGAAGAAGGATTCTACAAGCGTACCTTGGATATTCACCGAACACTAGGGTTGCTCTTGCACACTCAAGTCTCGATTCAGCAATTGCTTAAGCTGCCAGCGGAATGCTTTCATCCTAAACCAAAAGTAAACAGTGTCTTAATAAAACTTACCCGCCATACCACAGATGTTCCAGATAAATATTGGAAGCTATATACGTACTTTGTTTCAAAATGGGTCAATCGAGAATATCGTCAACTGTTTACTAAAAATCAGTTTCATCAAGCAATGAAACACGCCAAAGTAAACAATTTAAGTACCGTTACTTATGAGCAAGTATTGTCTATTTTTAATAGTTATCTATTATTTAACGGGAGGAAATAATTCTATGAGTCGCTTTTGTAAATTTGGAAAGTTACACGTTACTAAAGGGAATGTAGATAAATTATTAGGTATACTACTGACAGCTTCCAAGGAGCTAAAGAGGTCCCTAGCGCCTACGGGGAATTTGTATCGATAAGGAATAGATTTAAAAATTTCGCTGTTATTTTGTACAATAAGGATAAATTTGAATGGTACCATAAACGATCGTTTTTGATACAAACCCTCTTAACTTAATATTAAGAGGGTTTTCTTGGATATCGAAGTCTAAAAACTTGTGTTATAATCAATGTATCATAAATACCAAAAAATATGAGTTTTCAGACGATGAGAGCCGCGTTTATTTGCATCAAGAACTAGATTTCATTAGTAAGTACTCATAAAACGATTAAAAGAGGTGGTATTCAAATGGCTAAAATTGGTTATGCACGTGTATCAACACAAGATCAAAGTCTTGATGGACAGATTGATACACTTGAGGAATATGGTTGTGAACGTATCTTTAGCGAGAAAGCGAGTGGTCGCAAAACGAAACGAACGGAACTTGATAAATGCTTAGATTATTTACGTGAAGGCGATATTTTAGTTATCTATAAACTAGATCGTCTTGGCCGAACAACCAAGCAATTAATTGAGTTATCTCAATGGTTAGATGATAATAGTATTGATTTACATATTATAGATATGAACGTATCAACCAAAGATGCGATGGGCAAGATGTTCTTTACTATGATGAGTGCATTTGCGGAACTTGAAGCTAACTTATTAAGTGAACGAACTAAAAAAGGACTAGAAGCAGCAAGAGCAAGAGGGCGAAAAGGCGGCAGACCTTCATTGCCTGACCATAAGAAAAGAGAAATTAAATTTCTATACGATGAACAAAAACTTACAGGCGAAGAGATTGCTAAACAAACAGGAGTGAGTCGTTCTACTGTATATAGAATAATAAAAATGAAGTAGTAAAAACAAATAATCACAGAAAGAAAACTAATGAAAGGAGAATCTTCAAATTAGAGATTCTCCTTTCATTAGTTTTTATAATCTATATTATAATTTAACGAGAATTTTTGCTTGTGATTTATCGTTTACAAGTTGTTCAAATCCTGACTCCACAATATTATCTAGCTCTATTTCATCAGTAATAACATCTTTAACTTTTAAATTACCTTCATTAATTAAATCTATTGTTTGTTGAAATGTAGTAGGTGTATAAGCAATCGTTGAAGTAAGTTTTACACCTGTATTAGTTAATTGCATTGGATTCCATTCAATAGGATGACCAAATATAGACACTATAACGACAGTACCTCTTGCTTTAGTAACGTCTATAGCAGATTTAAGTGTTGGTGCTACACCAGCTACTTCAAATGCTACATCCACGCCATTATCTGTATGTTTATTAATAACATCACTTGGGTTTGATTCACCAGAATTGATAGTATGAGTAGCACCTATTGCTTTAGCTTTATTCAATCTTTCTTCTGATAAATCAAAAACAAATATCTTACTTGCACCTGCAGCTTTAGCTGCTATGACTGTTAATAAACCGATTGGACCTGCACCAAAAATAGCAACAGTATCGCCAAATAGAACTTCGCCTTCTTTAATTGCTTGAACTGCAACAGCGGTTGGCTCTACAAGAGCGCCTTCTTTATCAGAAACCTTATCTGGTAGCTTATAAACGTTCTCTTCTGGGACATTTGTAAATTCTGCAAATCCACCATCAGAACCTAAACCTATAAATGAATAACCATCGTAAAGATCAATATTTTCTTCTTTTTCACGATTTGAAACTGTAGGATTAATGACAACACGATCGCCTTTATTAAATTTTGTAACCTTAGAACCAATATCATCTACTACACCTGCAAATTCGTGGCCTAATGTAACGGGCGCTTTTTGGCCAAGGAACGGGTCAGGTTTGTCTGTTGAAATAAATATAGGGCCTTCTAAGTATTCATGTAAATCTGTCCCACAAATGCCAGCCCAAGACACTTTAACTTGAACCTCATTATCTTGTAACTCTTTAGATTTTCGATCTTCAACTCGTACATCCTTTTGACCATACCAAACTGCTGCTTTCATTGATAAAACCTCCTTGTTTTAGTTAATTTAATAGTATACCTTTTAAAAGTTACTTTGCAACAGAACCACTTTTATAATAACTTATGTTTGCGGGTTCTGTTGCAAAGTAAAAAAATATAGCTAACCACTAATTTATCATGTCAGTGTTCGCTTAACTTGCTAGCATGATGCTAATTTCGTGGC
>NZ_JAJNHH010000024.1:0-13605 GCF_022386955.1 Mammaliicoccus sp. A-M4 | reverse complement strand
GCCACGAAATTAGCATCATGCTAGCAAGTTAAGCGAACACTGACATGATAAATTAGTGGTTAGCTATATTTTTTTACTTTGCAACAGAACCTATAAAAACATATCCTTTAATTAAAAAACGATTTGGATTTAAAGTCAGCAGGAAATCACAACTAAATTAAAACGTTAAGCACCTCTTAAATCGGGGTGCTTTAATTTTAAAAAAAGAATGTAAAAGGAATGAAGGAAGGCGTATGAAAAAGAAAAAAGTTATATACTTAATATTGAGTGTTATAATCACAATTATTTTAATTAGTATCATTAGTCTTATAGTTGTTTTTAATAATAATGGTGTCGCTCAATTGGAATCATTTGAAAAAGCTATGGACGAAAAAGATTATGATACCCTATCCCATAAGTTATCGACCGCTTCTTTATCTGTATCAAAAGAAGAAACTAAAGCCTTTGTGACTTATATGTACAAAACGAATAACATTAGAAAGTTTCAAAAAGAAATGTCTCAGATAAAGCAAAATATTAAAGATGATAAAACTAAGAACTCAATTTATGGAACAATTACCGATAATCAAAACAATACGATTATTGAAGTGAAGCAAAATGGTAGCCACATGTTGATATTAGATAAAATAAGCTTTAAGCCCTATTCATATAATGTTTACCTAAAGCCACAAGATACATCAATGACATATCTTTTCAAAGACTTTGACGGTAAAGAACAAACGGTTGTGACTGATCCGAAAAGTTATACTAAATTTGGCCGCTTCTTTGTAGGTGAATATAATCTATCAGCTATTAAACGCTATGAATCCCCTTCTTTAGTTAAAGGACAACAAGAAGCCAGAATTAATATAAAGACAGATTTAAGAAACGCGAAGAATAAAGTTGTAGCAACAGAAAACTTTAAAGAATCTAGTTTTCAAGTAATTTTAGATAATGATGAACAATTAAAAGATTTAAAGATTTATGTGAATGGTGTTCAGACAAAGTATGATGAAAATCGTATATATGGACCGTACCCTTCTAACAGATCTATTTCTGTACATGCTGAAGGTAAATATAAAGGTAAAACTTTAAAATCTAATACAGTTAAAGTTAAAGAGAATAAAGACATCAACCATCAAAAAATAACGATGAAATTTGATACAACGAAGATAGATGAAATGATTAAAAAAGATAGAAGAATAGAAAACGAAGCTAAAGCGTTCATGAACGACTATACTAAGGATTTAAATAAAGCTTATAAAGAAGTAGATTACAAGCATGTAGAAAAGTATTTCGAATCAAACTCTAGCTTGTCTAATCATATTAAGTCTATGGTAGATAGTAAAAATAAATCTAAGTACACTATGCCAATATATACAAGCTATAAAAAAGACGGTTCAAAGATATACATAGAATTAATAAAAAAGGATAAATCGAATAATACTATTAAATCTCAATATGAATTAGCGTACAATCGCAAAGATAAGTCTTTTAAAATCGTATCATATGGTGATGTGTAGAAAACATAAGTTATTAAAAGGATTCTTATTTTTCTGAATGTGTTTTGGGATTTCTTTTCCCTTTTAAATAGCTCTATTATTTTTTAATTGCATTTTAATTATTAGAAAAATTAAAATTTTCTGACAAATCAATGATATTTATATTTATTAATGATACAATATTAATTGTACATATATTTGACTTTAGGAGGCGACAAATATGAAAACTTTAGAACGTGATTGGAAAGAGAGTATTTTTGAACCTGTACTTAATGTAAGTAATGACAAATGGGATTAATTCAATAAACAAAAGTCTTATAGACTATAGTCTATAAGACTTTTGTTTATTGAATTTAGAAAGGATGGAAAAAATGATATATACATCTAATGATAATTTAGAAATTTATAATGAAGATATGGAGGAATTATTTAAAATTGATAACTTACTTAAAAATTTAAATTTAAGGGATAAGGATGAAACTGAAAATACCATCCAATCTGTATTAGATATATCTAGCAAAATACGACATTTTGCAGTGGCTGAACAATTATTTGGAATGGCTATTGGTTTTAAAAATAGTTATGTAAGGTCAAAATTAATAGACTTTGTTAAATGTTGGTTGCCTTATCCTTCGGCTATTGAAACAATAATTAGATTAACCCATGACCCAGATGATGTAGTTTCTTTTAAAGCCATGAGTGTTTGTGGAGAAGAAAAAATAGAATTATCTGTTAAATATTTATCAGATATTGTTGGAGATATTACAGAAAGAAACACACCTAGAAAACCAGTAGGTTTAGGTGCCCAGATAGTAATACATAATTTACTGAAAATATATGATGCAAAAAATGAAGAAGAACTAACATATAAAAAAACTTATTTTGAAAAATATTTAAAATTTATGAATAACTATGAAAGTAAGATAAATATTTCTTCGATAATTAAAGAAAAATTTAAAGCTTTAAATGAAGAAAATATGATTTATGTAGAAGAAGGTTTCTTTGATTACGGTATAAGTGAAAATGAAATTAAAGAAAAAGATTTTGCTTGGACAGACAATACGCCTAGTACTAAAGTTTGGTTACCTGCTTATTATATTGATAAATACCCAGTAACTAATGAGGAATATGATGAGTTTTGTGAATTTGTTGAAAAATATGGACATATTTTTTGTCATCCAAATGAGCCTAAAAGTAAAAATCACAGAAGAAATACTTACTATGATTCTAGATATAAACCTGATCATCCTGTATCTGGTATTGATTTCTATGATGCCTATGCCTACGCTAGATGGAAAGGAAAAACTCTACCATCTGAATTTCAATGGGAAAAAGCTGCTAAAGGAAATTCTGTAACAAAGTGGCCATGGGGCAATGATTTTGATGGTCGTAAAGTACGCTACTCAGGAACGCTTTTTGAAAAAAAACCAGATTCTATATCAGAATGGCATGATAGATTAATAGATGTATATTACAACCAAGATATAGCACTTTCAGAAAGTATTAATGTAAAAAGAAATGTTTCAAGTTATGGAGTTCATAATATGCTTGGAGGTAATTGGGAATGGACCAAGAGTGATTACTTTTCCAAGAGAATGTTTCATCCTTCTTATAATCATAATCATGATAAATTAAACCAATTCGGAGTTTTAAAGGGAGGATCTTTTTATTCACATCAAGAGCTAATGTATCCTGCATTTAGAGGGAAAGATATACCGTTTTGCAGGCATGATGAAATGGGATTTAGATGCGTTAAAGAAATTCCATTACCATTATTGAGAAAAGCAAATAAAAAACCTATTGAAAATAAGGCGATTTACTAATGTTTTACAATTTAAGTTTTTATTCGTTATTAGTAACGCAGCTTACAACTAATTTAGCTTTTTCATTCTATACAATGGCAATTACTTACTATGTATATACTTTAACTAATTCAGTCTTTTTTTCAAGTTTAATAACTTTTATCAGTGTTGGTTCAAAAATCCTTTCAGGGTTAAGTATAAGCATTATAACTGAAAAGATTAAAATAAAAAATCTTTTAGTATTTAATGCTATATTTCAAATACTATGTATGACAATACTACTTATAGGCATTAATAATAATGTCAACCTTGTCATACTTTATATAATTATCATGTTTCTATCTTTTTCAAATGGTATTTTCACTCCATTGAAATCAAGAATACTGAAAGAAAATCTTGATAATAATGATATGGCAAAAGGTCTGTCTCTCATTACGAGTTTAGATCAAATACTGTTATTTTCTGGATGGATATTAGGAGCTTGGATTATTTCATTGATTGGTAATAATAATCTTTTATTGCTTTCTTTAATATTGCTTTCACTAGCTTTTATAGCAATTATTAATATAAAAATGAAAAATAAAAAGGAAGAGTTACAAAGTAAAAATCCAATTATTACAATTATGAATTCTATTTCGTTGTTAAATAGTAAGCCCATAATTAAAGTTTTAATTATCATTGAGTGTTTAGAAGTTTTAATAGGTTCCATTTGGATAGGGTCCGTCACATTAAAGTTTGTCCAAGTACATTTAAACCATGATGTAACATGGTGGGGATATATTAATGCTAGTTATTATTTAGGCACTATATTAGGCGCTTTTATTGTAATGAAGTATACTGAATTCTTTAACAAACGACCTATCCAGAAAATCACTATTTTTATGTTCATATACGGCATTCTATTGCTTCTATATTCGTTTAATATAATTGATATTTTTGCATTAATACTAGTCGTGTTGATTGGTCCAGTTTTACAAATAAAAGATATTATTCAGGAAACCTACTTTATAAATAAAATTAATGAAAAAGATATGATTAAGATCACAGGTTTAAAGAATTCACTTGTACAACTTTCCTTTTTAGTTTCTATATTACTAGTAGGTTATATTACTGAATATATACCTATACAGTATATTTATACTATTTCAGGTGTGATAACCTGTCTAATAGCAATTATGTTTTCTAGGTATATGTATACTAAAAATATACATATAGAAAAAGTGACAAAAAAGACTTAAATCATACTAATTTTTATACCATTTAGGTAATTTAGACTAAATATAAAATCTTACTTTTTTCTTATGTATTGTTCGGTTTAAACAAATCTTCGTTAACTATATTGAACTCGTTAAAAAAGATAAATCGAATAATACGATTAAACCTCAATATGAATTTAGCATACGATCGTAAAGATAAGTTATTTATTAACCTATCATATGGTGATGTATAGGAATAGGCCAGCACGTTATAAGAAACAAATTGAATGATAGAATGTTAAGTTTTATCTACCTATGTTATAGACATGGGTAGTTTTTTTATATTCCAACCAACAAATAGTTAACATTAGTTTACAATATGTTTGTTTGTATGTTACAATATGTTTGTAGTTAATAATAGAAAGGAGTGAAAACGATGGATACGCAGGCATTGAAGTTTGTAAATAACTGTAAGATTTATACACTCGCTAGACATAACATTGGTAAAGGTTATACCTGTATTGTCGTTTTTGAAAATGGTGTATTTCTCGGATTGTTAGATATACCTGTAAATGAGCAGATAGAAAACACGTTACTCGATACCGCTTCAAAAATAAAAAAAGACGTAACGTTTTTAGAAAAAACGCACGCCTAAATCGAAAGTTTTTTAAAGTGCTTGTGAACTTAGTTATCACCTTAAAAACTGGTGGAATGAGGACACATTCAACCTCTTATTATAACACTATAGGAGGTAATTATCATGACTAGAATGAATAAAAAGATTAATTCAATTGAGTTTACTTCAAATGGTAATCTGTATGATTTAAGACTGCAAGAAACAGACAAAGACGATAAAGTCAGACAATACGAAAATGGTTATTTAAAAGGTGTTGCTACAAGAGGAAATAATGAACCTTCTGAAATTCTTGTCTTATTAAAAAGTATTGAGATCATGAGAGATACTGATTTTGTTATTAAAGCTATAGAGTTTGAAAAAGATAATGAATTGTATGAATTAAGATTACAAGATGTATCGAATGGTGCTTGTAAAGTAAGGTTATATAAGAACAATGAATATGTAGACCAACTGAATACAGCAAATACTGAAGATAAATATAGTGTTGTTTTGATAAAGGCGCTCAGTATCTTGAATGCGAATCAAAGGAGAGTGGTTTAAATGATTAAATATCATACGCAAGAATCACTAGAAAAACTACAAGATATAATTGATAATTTCGTTGAAGAAAAAGGCACTGGTATTACAAAAAATATAGATGAAAAATCAATTATAATCATAGGCTCAGATATGAAGACTGTAAACGACGAAAGTCAATTCTCTTTTGTAACGCTTAATGTTCAAACTTTGGAATTAGAAAAAGAAATAAAAAGCCCTAAAGATTGGATAACTGAGAAAAAACCATTTAAATCAGTTGAGGATTTAGAAGAATACTTGAATGAAACCACATATGAAGAATTGATTTGGTTTAAAGCGTTATAAAAATCTAAGGAGGGTTACTATGTTAGAACAAATATTTGAAGCACATAACAAAAAGTATATGTTCTCAAAAATTGTGAATCTTTGGGGTGATGTAGAAATTGGTTTATATGAAAATTCGGATTTAATTGGATATCTAAATGAAAAGTATTCAGTAGAAGAAGCAGCTAAATTGATTAAAGCACATCAGGAATTTAAAAAGTTAGGTGTTATAGTTTGATTCTGTTATTCCCCTGCTATGTTATGGTGGATATAAAAAAAGCGACCACACAAGTGATCGCATATTTGGTTAACAGAATCATCTATTAAACCAAACAAAAAGGTATATTTATTATAACATAATTATAGACGGAGGAACTAATATGGATTTCAAAAAAATTAATGAGGTATTAAATCACGATCAAACTATATACACAAAATCTAATGGTATGAATGTAGCAATTAATACAGAATTAGGTTGTTATGTATCAGAAACAAGTGGTGTTTACTCGGTTTCTGATTTAAAAAATAATGACTTAACTAATATAGGACAAGAACCTATAAAAATATTAGGTATGCAAGAAGTCGGAGATATACTTGGCAAAAGTAGACATGGTGTGCGCTGGGCTTTAGAAAATGAACATTATGATGTAGTACCTAAACCGGCTTTTGTAAATCATCAAAAACGTGGCAATACTTATTTTTGGTTAGAATCACAATTTGATAAGAAAGGTTGAAAAATATGAAGTACATCAAGACGTTACTCGCAATAATCATAACAAGTACCCTATTAGCTGGGTGTGATTTCGAAAAGGATATTAAAAGAGAACTTAAACAAGAAGCTAATAATCAAATAGATAAAGGTTTAAATGAATTAAAGTCGAAAGCATTTAGTAAAAAATCGACAGTAAAAACAAGTGAAGAAGACAAGGCGCTTATCAAGGTTCAAACTAACGAAGAAAATTACGCTTTATTGAACGACAATAAAACAACACTCACAGATTATGATCAGCAACTCTTGAACCAAAATGGTAATGATAAATTTTGGGCTAAGTATTCAGATTTAGATGATTTAGGTAGAGGTGGCAGAGTTACAGCGCTTGTAACTAAACAAGCAGTTGATAGTCATTCATCCAAAGCGCAAGAACGTCCCTCTTTTGATTCAACAGTACGACTTGCAGGAGAATTTAAAGATGGCACTTACGATCCACTTGAAAAAAGGTGGAAAGGCAATGAAAGTAATAATCAAATATTACAGTTAGATGGTTATAAAGGTTATATCTATAACAAATCTCACTCATTAGCATGGTCGCTTGGAGGGGATATGGAAACGCACAATTTAACACTAGGTACAAGAGCGCAAAATGTCGGTAGTAATAGAGCCAGTGAAGGTGGCGGTATGGGTTATCCTGAAACGCAGGTTAGAAATGCGATATATAACCACCCTGAAGCTAAAATTTATTATGATGTACACCCTGTGTACAATAATGATGAATTATTACCACGTGGTTCACATGTAAGAGCTTATTCTATTAATGATAACGGTCAGACCGTTAACTTAAACGTTTGGGTATCTAATACTCAAAAAGGTGTAACGATTAATTATAAAGATGGTACTTATGAATATTAAAATAGTTAGGGGAATATTATGGGATTTCTTGTAAAAAATGCAAGTAAAATAAGAATTATAGTTATTGTTATTTTTATAGCTATTATAGATATGATTGGAGATAATATATATTCTCCTTATTACTATATACCGTTAACTATCTTATTTGTGACAATACATTTTTGGTTAATCGGCATTCGAAACAAGAATCAAGCTTTAAGTATTAAAGCTTTTAGGGTAAATATGATATTAAATATTATTCTTTTCATACTATGTATTATAGGTGTGTATATATTTAATTTAAAAAATCACTGGGTTAACAATCCTTTTATTGTACTATCTTACATTTTTATTATAGTAATAATAGCAATTTATATATATCACAGAGAAAGTAAAAATAATGAAGTATCATAAAGGAGAAAAGAAAATGGATTTTATTATTAAGCATATGATTAAAATAAGAGTTTTACTTATTCTAACCTTCTTGTTTCTGACTATTGTTATTGTTGAAGCAGACAAAACCTATTCTTATTATCTAGTGTTTATCATAGCTTTTACTTGTATCAACCTTTTTTTAACAGCATTAGAAAATAAACCTAGAGCAAAAGATATGAAGACGTTTAAAATTAATATGTTATTGCGATTCATTCATATAACTATCTTTCTTGCGATTGGTTATATATTAACGATTCGAACACACCTATTTGAAACGGTTTGGATTGGTCTAGGATTTATTGCGATAGTTACTATATCGGGTATGTATATTGATAAACGAGATAAAGAAAATACAATTTCAGATTAGTGAAATGGAGTTGATTGTATGATCAACCTTGATAAATATCAAGCAGTATATGACATATACGGTTTAACTAATAATCAAATTGAAATGAATACAGGATTAACAGAAAAAGAATTTAATGAATACTTCAGTAATGAAAAAACAATTAGTCTTGAAGCTATTAAAAACTTTGAGAATTTATATGGAATAGATTATAAGTTTTTAAATACCGCTTCTTTCATAAGAGAAGATTATGGAATCATTAATAATAGTTTAGATGAACCTATTCTTGCTAAAGAACTAAACTATTTAAAGTATATACATTACTTTTACTCTTCTCTTATTGATTTAGTTGTTATTCCAGATTATGAGGTATATCTATCTGATATATCTAAGTATTATCGAAAACTTAAAATACAAGGGTGGAATAGTTTTAAGATTGCTAAAAATATGCGAAATTTCTTACAAGATACTTTTGAATCGAGAAAACTAGATGTCATACTTGAAAAATTAGGTGTACGGATTGTTAAAAGAAGCTTATTGAGATATGGAATTAAGTCTTATCATGTGTGGATTGAAGACATTCCATATATCGTAGTAGATAAACATATCAATAATAAGCGATACCATATTGCGAAAGAGTTTATGCATATATTAGTGCCTAAGACATTAACAGAAGAAGAAAATCACTTTTTAGCAGATTCATTTCATATATACTTTGAACTATATAGAGATTCTAACTCCCTTGCTGAAGTTATAACCTTACTATCAGAAGATAACCCGAATTTCTTAAAAGACTTTATGTTGCAGCATAAGTTGAACATTGATTTCTTTAACAAACTATTTGAGCTACATCCCTCAACTATTAAATATTTCAAATCTCAAAAAGTATACGAGTAAGGAAGTGATCACAATCTATCTAATGGTAAATGATAATAGAACATATATTGAGGTTACTTGTCCTTATTGTAATAATCATGATGGAAATTTATTTAAAAAAATTAACAATGCCACGATGAAATTATCAAGATGTAATACATGTAATAAGGTATATGAAATTAGGAAAGAAAAACCTCACAAATACTTGATTGTAAAATATCAATGACAAATATAAAAACCACAACAATTATAGCGACTTGTTGTGGTTTTAACGTTCATATGACATAGTGTTGGTTTATTAGTGTATGATTAAATGCTCCCGTAATTAACAACCTATAAGTTTACTATACAATATTTTACTACGAATGGTAGTCTATTAAAATGTCCTAATATTGTACTACTCACTTTCTCTATGTTAATATTTAAGTGTAATATAAATAGCCATCAGAAACCGGCAAAGTATCTGATGACTATTGAGTAAAGGCTCACAGGATGAATGTGATTACCAAACGAACCTTATTGGGTTAGAGCTAACTGTATTTAGTAGTGTTTATACAGTTAGCTTATTTTTTTGGTTGTTTTTAATAGCAAGGTAAATTACATATGACATACTAATTGACCATGTTATTACAAGTGTAAAATCAAAGTAAATATTGATATCAATATCCATGCTACCACCCCTCTCTGTATACCAATTCAAGACTCGAGAGGTGTCACAAAATGTAAGGATCTTTTACTCAATTATTATTATATCATCAAGACCAAGTGGTGTTACTTATAATACCTTATAATTTCTTTAAAAAATAGGGTTGACTTGCTTTTAAAGTGATAGAATCAGTGTGAAATCAAAAAGAAATTTTGAATATAATTCTAATCTTTATGACCAACTATAAGCCCTTTTCTTGATTTGAGGGTACTACTACTTGTTAAGCTTATGCCATTCATAACAATATTTTACATACGAATGATAGTATATATAAGTCCGATTCTAAAGAAAAAAAGAGAGAAACATAGATCAAAAGGGAACTATGTTTCTCTTTATAATTATTAAACAGTTTCTTGAATTGTATCTATATAATTCCCAAATTCTGTTTTTATATTAGTAATTGTTTCTTTAGAAAAACTTATGATATCTATCACAGAATTACTAAGATATATCATATTTTTATCATTATAGAAGATGATATATGGTTCTACTAATCCTTTTTGAATATATAAAGAATAATTAATTATTTCTGTATTTTTTATATTTTCAATAGTTGCAATAATATATTTTTCATCAGTATAATGGAGTTCTTCATGCCAGTTTGTAATAGATAGAAAACGACCAATTCGTGTTTTTTCTCTAAATTTAACAGGATATAAATACTCAGATAAAAATGAACACTTTGTATTAGATTGGTTGCTAAACAACTGATTAATAATTTTAGAAATTTGCTTTTTTTCAAAACTATCTATATCAAAACGCATTCTATTTTCATGAGATGATTGAAAAAATGGAATTTCATTTTCTAAATCAAAATTTATTTGTTGTTCTCCGATGTTAATAATCATTTTTTAATCTCCAATTCTTTTTAGGTTGGCATCATATGTACCGCTTCTTGTTTTCTTACTACCTAGATTTTTAATGCTACTTGCACCTTTCCATGCACCTCCATTGTGACCATCTTTATCAACAGAGATATATTTGGGATTGCCTTTACCATTTTTCTTAAAGACCTTTTTGCCATGAGATACAGATTTTGTTGCAGAATAACCTAAGTTTTTAGCTGCTTGAGCAGCAACTTGAGGGCTTGTACGAATCATTGATGTTACAACGGTTTTACCATATTTTTTGATAGCCATTTTAAGACCTTGTTTAGCTATAAAGCCAACTAATACAGCGACTACTGGAGCAATTGAAGCTTTGACTTCATTTGTATCATATACTAATTTTTCTCCAGTATCTTGATCAGTGAATTCAGCTTTAAAGTCATTTTCATTCACAATTCTTAAAAACGTTACATCATATGTTTTATCAAGGTTATTACCATATTCGTCATTTAATGAAGCATCTACGGTAATTTCATCTGTATTTAAATCGTATTCTAAGTTACTTTCAATATCTAAATCTTTTGATTTATATTCATTTTCAATGTAATTACGTTTATTTTTAGTATAAATATTTTCTTTAACTTTGTTTTCATTAACTTTACTGTTAGAACTATTTAAATCGGCTTCTTTTATTACTTCAGCAGCTTCCGCAAAGTTCCCATAAGTCATCGTGATAATACTAGCAAGTAATAAAGCTATAAGTTTGTTTTTCATATTTTCTCCTTTGATGTATCAATTTATTGGGTATTTTTTTAAAACATGTGACAAATTATTTCTTGAATCCAATTTAGTTGTTAGGTAAGAAGTGAAATAAGCAGCGGCAAAAGATGTTCCATTTACAGTTGTAAATTCATCTTTTGAATCTAATGTATAAACTTCGACACCGGGCGCTTTAAAATCGACTTTTTTAGTTGGTGCATAAATAAATGGTTTGTTATTTTTATCTATTGCTGTAATAGAATAGACCTCATTGAAACGAGCAGGATAGTCACTATAATCATCCATATTATTTCCCGCTGCACCTACTAAAATGATACCTTGTTTTTTAGCTTTTTTTATAACATCATGTAATTCTTTGTTGTAACGTTGAAAGCCAAAACTCATATTGATAATATCTACATCGTTTTTAATACTCCAATTGATGCCATTCACTATACTATCTGTCTCTCCACCGAGTTCATCATCTAAAACCTTAACATCGTAAATACTTACTGTTTTGCTTATCCCGATTAACTTTTCTTTATGTTTCCCATATGTGATAATACTTGCGATTTGAGTGGCATGATTACTATTTGTAGTTATTTGATTACGCTTATTTATAGCATCATATTTTTTTGTGACAAACGCATTGTTAATTCTTTCATTATTAATACCTGTATCTAATATAGCCACTTTCGTATTAGAGTTGTTTGAATCTTTTTTTGTTAAATTTAGCGTTTCCCACGTCCAATTATTTGGCTGTTTATAGAAATAAAATGAGAAAAAAACTATAAGTATAATGATTACTATAAATAGATATTTGACACTACGTTTCATACGACACCCATCATTATTATCTAAATATACCCTTATTGAGATTGTTTAGAGAATAAAGACCTCCTGTTTAAATTTATATATTCAGTAATATAAATAATAAAAAACATTCTGAATATATATACTTTATATGTTTACTTATCTTCATATTTATGTCAATGATTGTTTTTATTTACAATATATGTTTATAAAGTTTATGTTTATGCTTTATGACCTGCTATAAGTCCTTTTCGTTGGGATAAAGTTCCGCTTCTTGTTAAGCTTGCCCCTTTCATAACGATATTTTTACCATATTTATGACGTATCACGTCAAGCTGATTTTCAATATTTTCGGTTTTGACTTGAATAGGATCATCAAATAATGATAATTGTTTAATCTTGTTAGGTATGAACATTCCGAAAGATATACCAATCGTTCGATATAAAGCTTCTTTTTCAAGCCTGTTTGATAAATACCGCCATAACTCATTAATAATTGCATAAGTATTTTGGTAACCATGTTTATTAGTGAACTGTTTTCGTACACCTCCACCGTCAGAATATCCAACATTGATACTTATTCTAGTAGGATAAAGTTGTTGATTTCTTACTCTAAAATAAACCTCTTCTACCTGTTCCATTAAAACCGTTTTTAACTCATTCATTTCATAATCACGCATAAGTATTTGAGATTTACCTAAAGATTTATGTGTTGTTTTATGTGGGAATCTTATGATACTTTCATCTATCCCGTTAGCATGTAAATGCAAATCAACCCCAACTATTCCAAAATCTCTTTTCAAATATTCAACTGGATAGTTTGCTAAGTCCCCTATTCTGAATATCCCTTTTTTATTCAACTTTGCTTCAGTTCGTTTATTAATACCCCACATTTTGGTTAAAGGTTCTATATGCCATAATTTTGCGGGTATATCTTCATAACGCCATTCAGCTATTCCTTCTTTTGTTTTCTTTGCTTCTAAGTCCATTGCTAATTTTGCGATTAAAGGATTAGAACCAATACCAACTGTGCTAAATATTTTCGTTTCATCATAAATCCGCTTCTGAATGATTTGTGCCATTTCATAAGGCGTATTAGCAAACAAGTGCATACTTTCAGTGACATCAAGGGCGCTTTCATCTATAGAGTACGTGTGTAAGTCTATAGGTGCTACATAGTCTAAAAATATGGTTCTGTTGCAAAGTAAAAAAATATAGCTAACCACTAATTTATCATGTCAGTGTTCGCTTAACTTGCTAGCATGATGCTAATTTCGTGGC
>NZ_JAJNHH010000023.1:0-18950 GCF_022386955.1 Mammaliicoccus sp. A-M4 | reverse complement strand
AAAATCAAACAGATTTATTTTGTTAATACATTCTAAAAAACCAATGGTTGATTACTTCTAAAGATATTACACATAAATATGGACTTGACTAATAAGAGTATGGTTAATTGGATTATTGTCTTAGTAAATCCAATAAGAGTATGGTTAGTTGGATTATTGTCATCGTTAATCCAATAAAGGTATGTGTACTTGGATTAATGAGGTACTAAATCTAATAAGGAGCCACTACTTGGATTTATATAATATTTAATCAAACAACAATATCAACTCTTGCTTTTTGATTAATTCTATCCAAAAAAGAGCTAAGGATTTACATCCCTAGCTCTTTTCAGTTTCATCTTCATCCATGCCTAATTCTTCTTCCATAAGCTTTTGTTCTGCTTTTAAATATTTCTTATATCCAACCTTAGATATCATAATACTTATTTCATATAGTACAATCATAGGAATCGTGAATAGCATATGCGTCATAAAGTCAGGTGGTGCTATTAAAGCAGCTAAGACTAACAATATGAAGTATGCATACTTTCTATTTTTCTTTAAAAACACTGGTGTCACAATACCTAATCGCGTTAAAAACAATAGCAGTATAGGCAGTTGAAATACAAATCCGAAAGGTATAGTAAATTTAAACAACTCACTAAAATATTCTTTAATGCCTATCGTTTGTTTAATGCCCATATCGTCTGCCAATCCCATTGTAAACGAAATTAAGTAAGGGAAAATAACAAAATAAGAAAACAATAATCCAATGATAAATAATCCTAAACTAAAAGGAATATAACTTAAAGTGACTTTTTGTTCTTTTGGATGTAATCCTGGTGATATGAAAGCCCATAACTGGTATAAGATAACTGGTGAGACAATTATAAAAGCTATTACGACAATCATTGCTATGTATATTGTAAGAGGGTCCGTTATTCTGAAAGCATTTAGTTCTAATGATTGAGTAAAATCATCATTCGTAATGTAATGAATGACTGGTTTTGCAAAGAAAAAACCTATTACTAATCCCCCGATTAGAAAGTAAGCAACTACCATTATACGTTTACGCAATTCTTCTAAATGTTCGACAAATGTTAAGTTGTCTTTATTCACCGCTTTACCTCCAATCTAAAAAAAGATGTGGCAGGATTCCCGCCACATTTATATGAACATTATGTCCGTGCTTTATTTAACTTCTTTGTCCTGACTTTGTTCGTCGTTATTTTTCTTATCGTCGAAGTTTGTCATGCCATCTGTAGCGTCTTTAAATTCTTTCAAAGTTGAACCCATTGCTCTTCCGAATTGTGGTAATTTCTTCGGTCCGAAAATAATCAGTGCAACTACCCCTATAAATAATAAACTAACTGGTCCTGAAATGCCGACAGTATTGATAAACGCTAATGCTTCCATCTTGATACCCTCCTATTGATTCTTCATAAAGAAGATTAAAGATTGTAGTTCTATTCCTAAATCTATATGATGTACTTGAACTTTCTCAGGTACGTTTACTCTTTGAGGTGTAAAATTCAGTATTCCAGTAATACCTGCTTTTGTTATTCTATCTGCAACTTTCTGTGCAGCTTGTTGTGGTACTGTCAATATTACAACTTCAATACCAAGTTCTTCAAGTACTTTCTCGAAATCGTCCATGCTATCAATCGTTAATTTACCTACCATATTACCTACTACATCTTCAGATTGATCAAAAGCTGCTACAATTTGCATTCTATCATTAACCGTAAAGTTATAGTTAACGAGTGCAGTACCTAAGTTACCTACACCAACAATAGCTACTTTTGTCATATCATCTTGCTCTAAAGTTGTTCTGAAAAACTTTAATAAATAACTGATGTTATAGCCGTATCCTTTTTTGCCTAGTTCTCCAAAATATGAAAAATCACGACGAATTGTCGCTGAATCAATTTTGAGACCTTCACTAAGTTCTTTTGAAGACACACGGTCCACACCTGAATTATGCAAAGTGCTAACAAATCGATAGTACAGTGGCAATCGTTTCAAAGTTGCTTTTGGGATCTTCACATCATTCTTCGCCAAAATCCTCACCTTTTCTACTATAAAATAATGTGATTGCGTTCACATCTATTGGGTTAATTATATCAAACTTTTCTTGAAATAACTATACAAATATTGTATGCAAATAAGATACATTTCTTTAGTGTTTTCATGTAGAATAATAAGTAATAGAGAGGTGTAGATATGATACTTTTACAAATAAATAAATTAGAAAAGTCTTTTGACGGCGACATAATATTTTCAGATGTCGATTTTGAAGTCAAAACAGGCGAAAGAATAGCTATCGTCGGCAGAAATGGTGCTGGAAAAACCACATTGATGAAAATTATTGCTGGCACTGAATCATATGACTCTGGAAACTTTTCTAAAGGTAAAAATGTTTCAATGGGTTATTTAACTCAACAAATGACATTAGATTCTTCCGATACTGTTATGAATGAAATGAGAAAACCTTTCGAACATATCATAAAGCTAGAACAGAAAATGAATAACTTAACAAAATGGTTAAGCGAACATGCTGAACAGTATGATAGCGAAGAATATAAAGAACAGTTATCGCAATATGAATATTTATCTAATCAATATGAACTATTAGATGGGTATCAATATGAAAGTAAAATAAAAACAGTGTTAACAGGTTTGAATTTTACTGAAGAAGATTTTGAAAGAGAAATACATTCATTTAGCGGTGGTCAAAAAACAAGGTTATCAATGGCTCAAATGTTATTACGCGAACCTGATTTATTACTGCTTGATGAACCTACAAACCATTTAGATATGGAAACTACAGAATGGTTGGAAAATTATTTAATACACTTTAAGGGTGCTATTGTCATCATCAGTCATGATAGATATTTCTTAGATAAAATTGTTAATCAAGTATATGATGTGGCACTTGGTTCTGTTAAGCGTTATATCGGCAATTATAGTAAATTTCTAAAAGAAAGAGATGCCCATTATGAAAAAGTAATGGCTGAATATGAAAGACAGCAAAGTGAAATTAAAAAATTAGAAACATTTGTTGAGAAAAATATAACAAGAGCATCAACAAGTGGTATGGCAAAAAGTCGTAGAAAAGTTCTTGAAAGAATGGAAAAAATCGAAAAACCAAGGCTAGATGCTAAAAGCGCTCAAATAGCTTTTGAAATTAACCGTTCAACGGGTGAAGATGTTTTATCTGTTAAAAACTTAGAAATTGGCTACTCTAATCGTATTACACCCCCTATAAATTTAGAGGTAAAAAGACACGACCGAATTGCTATAATCGGTCCAAATGGTATTGGGAAATCCACATTAATAAAAACGATTGCCCAAAAACTAGAATCATTATCTGGTGATATACGTTATGGTTCCAATGTTCAAATCGGTTATTACGATCAAAAACAAGCTGAATTTAAATCTAATTTAACGATTTTAGATTATGTTTGGAATCAATATTCTCATATGCCAGAAAAAGATATTAGAACGATTCTTGGGCGTTTTTTATTTACACAAGAAGAAGTTAAAAAAATAATCAATGATTTATCTGGTGGAGAAAAAGCTAGATTACAGCTTGCATTACTCATGTTAGAAAAAAATAACTTACTCATTTTAGATGAGCCTACAAACCATTTAGATATTGATTCAAAAGAAATGTTAGAACAAGCTCTACAAAATTATGAAGGTACACTCTTATTTGTAACTCATGATCGTTACTTTATTAATGAACTTGCTAACAAAATATTTAATATTACTGCTGATGGTAACGAATTATTCCAGGGAGATTATCAATATTACTTAGAAAAATTAGAGCAACGAGAAGCAATCGAAAACTATGAACAAAGTAACAAAAAGCAAACCGCTTCTACTAATGATGATGACTTCTATATTAATCAGAAACAACAAAAGAAAGAAAAAAGAAAATTAGAAAGACAACTTGAAGAAATAGAAAGTAATATATCTGAATATGAATCACTTATAGAAGATTATGAATATCAACTTACTTTGCCTGAAGTATTTAATGATATTGAAAAGAGTAATCAAATTAATAAACAAAGAATAGATACAGAACATCTGCTCGAAGAAAGTATGAATAATTGGGAAGAAATACAAAATCAATTAGATTAATTTAAAAGTATTAGAGTTATTTTTACACTCTAATACTTTTATTTTTTTATATTTAGCCACATTTTTATTCACATTAAAAAGTCTTGTTTTACTAGTAGTCCACAGAGTTATCCTACTTATCCACAGGTAAATTACACAAACCTTTCTTTTTAACAATAAGTTATCCACAAATATTTAAAAAGATATACTTAGTTTATCCACAAAATGTGCTTAACTTGTGCACAAGTACAAATGTTCCGTATTGACTTTATTAATTAAGCATGTACTTCATACTAAGAAAGTAAAGATTATTAATTAAAAATATATTTAAACATAATTTTTTAATAATATAGAAAATATTAGTAGATTTAAAATCTAAAAAGCCTTATAATTCAGGTAACCAATTTCTTTTTAATTTTCAAAATTTATATATTTTATTAAATTGGCTAATTTCACTAATCATTGGTCTGACATGAAACAGAAGGGATGGTAGTTCATGAAAGAAAATAATGAAAATATAGAGCGCTATTCAACCCAGGCTAAAGAATTACTAAATCTTAAAATTATAACTAAAGATGAATATGAGGAAAGAATACAAGACTACACTGATTACACAAATAGTGAAGGTAAGTATTCACGAAAACAATAGCATTATCTTAATACTTATAGTATTTAATAGATTTATCATATACATGCCTATTTGAAACAAAAATAAGCATATCACTTAACTGATTATTTCAGTTTAAAAGTGATATGCCTATTTTTTATAGTTTACGATTTTGTTCGTGCAAGCTTGCCAATAGAAAATTTATTGTTTAAAAACAACTCTAATCCATCATTTCTATATCTAATGAACTTTTTCCATTAAGCTTCATGTCCGCTGTCTTACCGTTTATATAAAGGTAATGAGCTACTGAACCAATCATCGCAGCATTATCTGTACAGAGATTTAGAGGTGGTATTTTTAATTCTATTTGTTCTCTTTCACATTCTTGCGCCAATACTTTTCTAAGCCCTTTGTTTGCGGCAACTCCTCCTGCCACAACTAGCTGGTCTACTTTATATTCTTTAATGGCAGACATCGTTTTACCTACAAGAACTTCTACAACACTATTTTGAAAGCTTGTTGCTACGTCTTCTGGTATAATTTCTTCATTTTTTTGTCGTTTGTTATGAAGTGTATTTATAACAGCACTTTTCAAACCACTAAAACTAAAATCATAACTATCTTTTTCTAACCATACTCTTGGGAAATTTAAATTATCTTGCCCAATTTCTGCTAATCGATCTACTTCTGGTCCACCTGGATAAGGTAATCTTATTGTTCTAGCTACTTTATCATATGCTTCGCCTACAGCATCATCTCTTGTTTCACCTATTATTTCAAAGTTTAAATGATCTTCCATATAAATTAATTCTGTATGACCACCTGATACAATTAGCGCCATTAATGGGAATTGTAGAGGCTGAATTAGATTGTTAGCGTATATGTGACCAGCAATATGGTGTACTGGGATTAATGGCTTTTGGTAACTAAATGCTAAAGCTTTAGCACTCGCTACACCTACCAATAATGCCCCAATTAATCCTGGACCTTCTGTAACAGCAATGGCATCTATCTCTTCCATAGTCATCTCTGCATTTTTCAAAGCTTCATCGACTACTCGAGTAATCACTTCTACATGTTGTCTACTCGCTACTTCAGGTACTACTCCACCAAACTTCTTATGTGTCATCATCTGTGTTACGACTTCGTTACTTAATATTTCTTTACCATCTTTAATCACACTAGCTGCAGTTTCATCACAACTTGTTTCAATACTTAATATTATAGATTCACACATTTTTTAGACTCACCCACATTACTTTTGCATCCTCTCCGTCGCCATAATAATTTTTTCTGACGCCACCATAAGTAAACCCTGCTTTTTCATATACATGTCTTGCTACATCATTTTCAATTCTTACTTCTAAACTCATTGTTGTGCATGTTGAACTCGCAAAATTCATTACGTATTCTAATAACAATTGACCGACTCCACTATTTCTATAATTTCTACTTACTGAAATCGTCGTAATTTGTGCTTGATCTATCACGAGCCACAAACCACAATAAGCAATAATTTCTTCACCTAGCGATACTACAAAATAATGAGCAAATTCATTCTTCTCTAATTCATGATAAAAAGCTTCCATCGACCACGAACTATTAGTGAAACTCTGCTTTTCTATTTCATAAACTTGAGGGACATCTTCCATTGACATTTTTCTAATTTCTAACGTGTTGTCTGATTGTTTTTCCAATTTTGTTCCGCCTCTGATAATTTTAAATATCGTGGTTTTAGTTCGTGTACATTTTTAATAGGTTCTTCTTTTATATCATACATTCTAGAAGCATCTGGTAAATAAGATTTTATTTCACCTGCTAATTGATCTTGGAGCTTCTCAGCATCTTTCCCTACATATATATATGTTTTGTTTAATGACTCCAAGTATTCTTTAAGTGCTTCTATAGAGATGTACGTATCTTCCATTACATTTGTTAATACATTATCTTCATACTTATATACACCAGTAAAGACATGATTACGTCTTGCATCAAATATAGGGACGATTAGCGTTTCTTTTATATCAGTTGTATGTGCCAAGGCTTTTAAAGAAGACACTTCATAAACTGGTATATTAAGTGCATATGCTAAAGTTTTAGCTGTAGTGATACCAATCCTTAATCCCGTATAAGAACCTGGTCCATTTGCTACTACAATTTCAGTTAAATCTTTAGGTACAATATTGGCTTCTTTTAACATATTCTCAATTACGGGCATCAATTGTAACGAGTGATTCTTTTTTATATTTGATTGATGATTAAGTAATATTTGGTTTTCATTCATAATTGCAACGGCTAATGGTTGATTGGAAGTATCAATCAGTAATGTCGTCATTATTTAACAACTCCTTCAATTGTTTATAGTGTTCACCTTTTGAAACAATTTCAAACGTTCTTGTATGCTCATCTAATCTCTTAATATTAATTTCTAATCTCTCTTCAGGTAGATAATCTTCAATGAATGTACTCCATTCGATTAATGTAACACCATCACCATTAAAATACTCATCAAAACCTAAATCTTCATCGCTATCTTCTAATCTATAACAATCCATATGATGAAAAGGCAATTTTCCTTTGTATGATTTAATTATATTAAAGGTAGGTGAATTAATATTTCGCTTAACGCCTAAAGCTTTACCAAAAAATTGGCTAAATGTCGTTTTACCTGCCCCTAAATCACCATTAAGCAAAATGACATCATTTTTCGATACATGCTTTGCTAATTTTTCTGCAATATTTTTCGTTTGATCTAATGTTTGAACTTCAATATACAAATGTAACACCTACCTTTAATTTTACTAAGTTAAACTAACTGAATTATTATAACAAATAATTAAAAAATTGGGTAATGAATGGTTTTTTATCGCTAAAGCGCTTACATTGTCTAAATATTTAGAAAAATCCAAATCTTCTGTTGACATGTCCCGAAATATGGGTTAAATTTAGTACATAAATTTTTTAATTATTCAAAATATATCGAAAAATAAAAATTCTCATTTAAGAAGAAAGGACGAGTTGTAATGAAATTCTATATGACGGCACATAAACCGACAACTGAATATAGCTTAATAGTAATTTTATTACGCTCAGTAGGACTCGAACAACAGTAACTTGCAATTTACTGTATGGTTTAAGTCCTATTTCTACTTGAATGGGACTCGTAAACAGCGTCCCATTATATTGGGAGGCTGTTTTTTTATTTTCTAGAGGAGTGTAAATATGAGAAGTGACATGATCAAAAAAGGTGACCAACAAGCACCTGCAAGAAGCTTATTACATGCAACAGGACAAATTAAAGACCCAACAGATATGAACAAACCGTTTATTGCTATCTGTAACTCTTACATCGACATTGTCCCAGGACATGTTCATCTAAGAGAGTTAGCTGATGTTGCTAAAGAAGCAATCAGAGAAGCAGGTGGTATTCCATTCGAATTTAATACGATTGGTGTAGACGATGGCATTGCAATGGGACATATTGGCATGCGCTACTCATTACCAAGTAGAGAAGTTATCGCAGATGCAGCAGAAACAGTTATTAACGCTCACTGGTTTGACGGCGTATTCTACATGCCAAACTGTGACAAAATCACACCAGGAATGTTACTAGCATCAGTTAGAACAAACGTACCAGCTATTTTCTGTTCAGGTGGACCGATGAAAGCAGGTTTATCTTCAACAGGAAAAGCATTAAACCTATCTTCAATGTTCGAAGCAGTTGGTGCATTTAAAGATGGATCAATGAGTAAAGAAGAATTCTTGGATATGGAACAAAACGCGTGTCCTACTTGTGGTTCTTGTGCAGGTATGTTTACTGCTAACTCAATGAACTGTTTAATGGAAGTGCTAGGTTTAGCTCTACCTTATAACGGAACAGCAATTGCAGTTGGTGAACAAAGAAAAGAATTAATTCGAGATGCTGCATTCAAGTTAATGGATTTAGTTAAAAATGATATTAAACCAAAAGATATCGTAACAAAAGATGCTATCGATGACGCATTTGCTTTAGATATGGCAATGGGTGGTTCTACTAACACAGTTCTACACACATTAGCTTTAGCAAATGAAGCAGGAATTGATTACGATTTAAACAGAGTAAACGAAATTGCTAAACGTACACCGTACTTATCTAAGATTGCCCCAAGCTCATCTTACTCAATGCATGATGTACATGAAGCTGGTGGTGTTCCAGCAATCATCGGTGAATTGCTGACTATGGATAATGTATTACATCCAGATAGAATTACCGTAACTAGTAAAACATTAAGAGAAAACAACGAGAATAGAGAAATTAAAAACCTCGATGTTATCCATAAAAAAGAAAACGCATTTTCAAAAACTGGAGGTTTATCAATCTTATTTGGAAATATCGCTCCAGATGGTGCAGCTATTAAAGTCGGCGGAGTTGATCCATCTATTAGTAAATTCGTCGGTAAAGCGATTTGCTTCGACTCACATGATGAAGCGGTTGAAGCAATTGATAATCATACAGTACGTGAAGGTCACGTAGTTGTTATTAGATATGAAGGTCCTAAAGGTGGACCAGGAATGCCAGAAATGTTAGCCCCTACTTCATCCATCGTAGGTAGAGGTTTAGGTAAAGATGTTGCACTTATTACTGACGGAAGATTCTCTGGTGCAACAAGAGGTGTTGCTGTCGGACACATTTCACCTGAAGCTGCTGCTGGTGGCCCTATTGGATTAATTAACGATGGAGACGAAATCGTAATTGATTTAGTTAATCGTAAATTAGATGTTAATGTTTCTGACGCTGAATTACACGAAAGAAAACAAAATATCAAACCATTTAAAGCAAAAGTAAAAACTGGCTATTTAGCTAGATATACTGCCCTTGTTACAAGTGCAAATACAGGTGGCATTATGAAAGTACCAGATGAATTAATTTAAGGAGTGATTATCATGGCACTAACTACTAAATCTTATAATGAACCCGATGAAGCAACTAAGGAAAAAACAATAACTTACACAGGAGCAGAATTACTCGTACAATCATTTATTGATCAAAAAGTTGATTATATCTTTGGTTATCCTGGAGGCGCTGTTCTTCCATTATATGATGCTTTTTATGATGGTAAAGTTCCTCACATTTTAACTAGGCATGAACAAGGTGCTGTTCATGCCGCGGAAGGATATGCAAGAGTTACTGGTAAACCAGGCGTGGTTGTTGTAACAAGTGGACCTGGTGCTACAAATACAATCACAGGTATTGCAGATGCAATGAGTGACTCTATCCCTTTGATCGTTATTACTGGACAAGTGCATAGACCAGGTATTGGTAAAGATGCTTTCCAAGAAGCGGATTTACTTTCTATGACAACACCAATTACAAAACATAACTATCAAGTAACAGATGTAAAAGATATTCCAAAGATTATAGACGAAGCTTTTCATATTGCTTCTACTGGTCGTAAGGGGCCAGTTGTAATCGATTTTCCTAAAGATATCGGCGTATTAGAAACAGTTGAAGTTGAACCAAGAGATTTAGATTTACCAGGTTATCAGCTTAATTTAAATCCTGAAGATAAAGAAATTGAGCAAATCATTCAAATGATGAGTGTAGCTAAAAGACCAATTATTTTAGCTGGAGCTGGTGTGAATCATGCAGAAGCTTCTAAAGAACTCACTGAATTTGCTAACAAATTTAAAATTCCAGTAGTGAATACTTTATTAGGATTAGGGTCAATTCCCTACTCTGACCCATTATTCTTAGGTATGGGCGGCATGCATGGTTCTTACGCAAGTAATATGGCACTTACAGAATGTGATTTGTTGATTAACTTTGGCAGTAGATTTGACGATAGATTAGCAAGTAAACCTGATGAGTTTGCTCAAGACGCTAAAGTTATTCATGTCGATATCGATCCAAGTGAAATCAATAAAATTATACCTACTGATTTAGGTGTTATTGCCGATGCAAAGCTCACTCTAGAAGCATTGTTAGAATATGATGCTCATGAATTAATTCATAACGAATGGTACGAACATTGTCTATCAAATAAAGCGACTTACCCATTCAGATACGATACACCTACAGATGACTTTGTTAAACCACAACAAGCAATCGAATATATTGGTAAAATCACTGACGGTGATGCATTAGTTTCTACAGATGTAGGTCAACACCAAATGTGGGTCGCTCAATATTATCCGTTTAAAACACATGGACAAATCATTACAAGTGGTGGTCTTGGAACAATGGGATTCGGAATTCCAGCTGCAATGGGTGCGAAATTTGCATATCCTGATAAGACAGTTGTTGCCTTTGTTGGTGACGGTGGATTCCAAATGACTAATCAAGAGATGGCTATTCTTAACGAATTTGATAACGATATTAAAATTGTTCTTATCAATAATGGAACACTAGGTATGGTAAAACAGTGGCAAGATAAATTTTACAGTCAACGTTTCTCACATTCAGTATTTTCTGGACAACCCGATTTCATGAAGCTTTCAGAAAGTTATGGCGTTAAAAGTTTCATGATTGATTCAAATGAGAAATTAGAATCAACACTTGATGAAGCATTTGCACATAAAGGCCCTGCTCTTATCGAAATTAGAATATCCCCTTCTGAACCAGTACTACCAATGGTTCCAAGTGGACAACCAAATTATAAGATGGAGGGCGTGGAATAATGAAAAGAACAATTAAGACATTAGTGCTCGATAGAGCGGGCACACTCAACCGGCTTACAAGTATTTTTGTAAGGAGACAGTACAACATTGTTACTCTTTCAGCAACGCCAACTGAAACTGAAGGCATTACTAACATTACATTTATCGTCGATGTTTCAGATGAAAGTAGTATCGAAACGATCATTAAACAATTAGAAAAACAAGTGAACGTAATTTCAGCTTTAGATATTACAGAAACAAATTTATTTAATCGTGAGTTGATTCTTATAAAGCTCGGTCATCCTAGCAATTATCAAGAATTCGAATCAGTGATCGAACCTTATAAAGAACAGCTCACAATTTTAAAAGATGTTGAAGAACACATCTATTTACAAGCTTTTGGAACCCATCAAACAATAGAAAATCTATTGGATGATTTAGATATATATCCAGTGACACAAGTGTCACGAACAGGTTCTGCAGGATTACTATAAAAACAAAACAAATTAACTATTGGAGGCATTTTATTATGACTAAAGTATTTTATGACAACTCGGTAACAGAAGACGCATTACAAGGTAAAAAAATTGCAGTAGTTGGGTATGGTTCTCAAGGACATGCACATGCACAAAACTTAAAAGATAACGGATATGATGTAGTTATCGGTATTCGTCCAGGTAAATCATTCGATCAAGCTAAAGAAGATGGCTTTGAAGTATATCCAGTTAACGAAGCAGTTAAACAATCTGACGTTGTAATGATTCTATTACCAGATGAAATCCAAGGACAAGTATATAAAGAAGAAATTGAACCTAATTTAGAAGCAAATAATGCATTAGTATTTGCCCATGGATTTAACATTCATTTCAAAGTCATTCAACCACCTGAAAATGTTGATGTGTTCCTAGTAGCACCTAAAGGACCAGGTCATCTTGTAAGACGTACATTTACAGAAGGCAGCGCAGTACCAGCTTTATATGCTGTGTACCAAGATGCTTCAGGTAAAGCAACTCAATTAGCGCTTAGCTATGCAAAAGGAATTGGAGCAACTCGTGCTGGTGTAATTGGTACTTCATTTGAAGAAGAAACTGAAACAGACCTATTTGGTGAACAAGCTGTATTATGTGGCGGTGTTACTAAGTTAATCCAATCAGGATTTGAAACACTAGTAGAAGCTGGATATCAACCAGAAATTGCTTATTTCGAAGTATTACACGAAATGAAATTAATCGTTGATTTAATGTATGAAGGCGGAATGGAAAACATGCGTTACTCTATTTCAAATACTGCTGAGTACGGTGACTATGTTTCAGGAGAACGCGTTATTACACCAGATGTTAAAGACAACATGAAAGCAGTATTAAAAGATATTCAATCAGGAGCATTCAGTGATAGCTTCATTAAAGATAATGAAAATGGCTTTAAAGAGTTCTTAAGAATGCGTAAAGAACAACAAGGTCATCAAATTGAATCAGTTGGTAGAGATTTACGTGACATGATGCCATTTGTTAAAGCTAAAAGCATTCAGTCCAAATAAATCATAGTAACTTAAGGAGAGGATAATTATGCCAGATCATATTCAAATATTCGATACAACTCTAAGAGACGGAGAACAAACACCTGGAGTAAACTTTTCATTCGAAGAACGTCTCAAAATTGCTAAACAACTAGAAAAATGGGGAGTAGATGTTATCGAAGCAGGATTCCCCGCTTCTAGTGAAGGTAGTTTTAAATCAGTGGAAAGTATTTCACAAGCATTAACAACAACAGCTGTATGTGGTTTAGCTAGATGTAAAAAATCAGATATTGATGCTGTACATGAATCTACAAAGTTAGCTCAACATAGACAAGTTCATGTATTTTTAGCAACTAGCCCTATCCATTTAGAATTCAAATTAAAAATGACTGAAGATGAAGTATTAGCATCGATTAAAGAGAATATCACATATGCTAAAACATTATTCGAAAACGTACAGTTTTCACCTGAAGATGCTACAAGAACACCTTTACCATTTTTAATAAAAGCAATTCAAACTGCTGTTGATGCTGGTGCTAATATAATCAACATTCCAGATACTGTAGGTTATTCGTATCCTTTAGAATATGGTCAACTCTTTAAGACAATTATTGAATCAGTTGAAAGTGACCATGAAGTGATTTATAGCTCTCATTGTCACGATGACCTAGGCATGGCCGTAGCAAACGGCCTTGCTGCTTTTGAAAATGGCGCTCGTAGAGTTGAAGGTGCAATAAATGGTATCGGAGAGCGTGCTGGTAATACTGCACTCGAAGAAATTGCACTTGCATTGTATGTAAGAAAAGACCATTACAACCTTTCTACTAATATTAATTTAGAAGAAACAAAAAATACAAGTGACATGGTCAGTCGTTATTCAGGCTTTCAAGTTCCTAGAAATAAAGCAATTGTCGGACAAAATGCATTTAGCCATGAATCAGGTATTCATCAAGATGGCATTTTGAAAAATCCAGAAACATATGAAATTATGACACCACAACTCGTCGGTGTTGTAAAAAATTCATTACCTCTAGGTAAATTATCCGGTAAACATGCTTTCAGTGAAAAACTAATAGAACTAGGCTACGACTTAACACCAGACGAACAAGTCGAAGTGTTTAAACAGTTTAAATCTATTGCAGATAAGAAAAAACAAGTAACTGATCGTGATATACACGCTATTTTACGCGGTAGTGAACATGAAGAAAATGCGTATTATAAAGTTAATGCTCTTCAACTGCAATTCGTATCTAACGGCCTGCAAAGCGCAGTCGTCGTTATTGAAGATAAAGAAGGTAAAACTTATCAAGATTCATCGATTGGATCTGGTTCTATCATTTCAATTTATAATGCCATAGATAGAATTTTTGATTATTCACCTACTCTTCAACAATATAGAATTGAATCAATTACTGAAGGAACGGACGCTCAAGCTGAAGTTCATGTACAAGTTGAATTTGAAGATGAAACATATACAGGTATCGGTATTGATTACGATATTTTATATGCTTCATGCAAAGCTTATGTTGAAGCGCATGCGAAACATAGTGAAACTACATTGAAAGAAGGCGTGAAGTCATGACATACAAAATCACTGCCCTACCCGGTGATGGTATAGGCCCAGAGATTTTAACAGGTAGTTTAGAAATTTTAGAAATCCTGTCAAAGAAATTTAATTTTGAATATGAAGTAGTATCAAAAGATTTTGGAGGTATCGCCATAGATAAACATGGCGAACCTTTACCTCCTGATACATTAGAAGCATGTAAAAACAGTGATGCTATTTTGTTAGGTGCTGTTGGAGGACCTAAATGGACAAATCCTAAAAACAGACCTGAACATGGACTATTAGGTATCAGAAAAGCACTTAAACTTTTTGCTAATATTAGGCCTACAATTGTTACTGAATCAACTGCACACCTTTCTCCACTTAAAGAATCATTAGTAAAAAATACAGATTTTATCATCGTTAGAGAATTAACAGGCGGTTTATATTTTGGCGAACCAAAATATTTCGATGAAAATAAAGCTGTAGATACTCTAGCTTATTCAGTTGATGAAATAACACGAATAGCACATGTTGCTTTTAAACTAGCTCAACATAGAAATAAAGTTGTAACTTCAGTAGATAAAGAAAATGTATTAAGTTCTTCAAAATTATGGAGACAAACATTAGAAACAGTTTCAAAACAATATCCTGATGTAACTTTAAATCATTTACTCGTAGATGCTTGCAGCATGCATCTTATAACAAATCCAAGACAATTCGATGTAATTGTAACTGAAAACTTATTTGGTGATATTTTAAGCGATGAAGCATCGGTTATCCCAGGTTCATTAGGATTATCACCTTCAGCTAGCTTTGGAGAAGACGGACCTAGTTTATATGAACCTATTCATGGTTCAGCTCCTGATATCGCTGGAAAAGATATAGCAAATCCAAGTGGCATGTTATTATCTTTAGCAATGTTAATACGTGAAAGTTTAAATCAACCAGAATGTGCACAACATTTAGAAGATATCGTATTTAAAACAATAAAAGAAGGTATTTCAACAAAAGATTTAGGTGGACAATCTAGCACATCTCAAGTCTTCGAAACTATTAAAAAATCAATTTAAAAGGAGGAAACGACATGAGTCAAACATTATTTGATAAAGTATGGAATCGACATATAATAGCCGGTAAAGAAGGTGAACCACAATTATTATATATCGACTTACACCTAATACATGAAGTCACTTCTCCTCAAGCTTTTGAAGGCTTAAGATTGCAAAATAGGAAAGTCCGACGACCTGATCGTACATTTGCTACGTTAGATCACAATGTACCGACAGTTGATATATTCAATATTAGAGATGAAATAGCTAATAAACAAATTCAAGCTTTGCAAAAAAACTGTGAGGCTTTCGGTGTAAAGTTATTTGATATGGGTTCAGATGAACAAGGTATTGTGCACATGGTTGGACCTGAAACAGGTTTAACACAACCAGGAAAAACAATTGTATGTGGTGATTCTCATACAGCTACACATGGCGCATTTGGTGCTATAGCTTTTGGTATTGGTACAAGTGAAGTAGAACATGTTTTTGCAACACAAACTCTATGGCAAACTAAACCTAAAAACTTAAAAATACAAGTAGATGGAAGTTTACCTAATGGTGTTTATGCCAAAGACCTTATTCTTTATTTAATCAATCAACATGGTGTAGATTTTGGAACTGGTTACGCATTAGAATTCGCTGGAGAAGCCATTGAAAATATGACGATGGATGAACGCATGACCATTTGTAATATGGCAATTGAAGCTGGCGCAAAATACGGTATGATGAAACCAGATGAAACAACTTTTGAATATGTTAAAGGTCGTGAATACCAACCTGAAAACTTTGAAGAAAAAGTAGAAGAATGGAAAGAACTCTATTCGGACGAAGAGGCTACTTACGATAAAATTATCAATGTAGATGTGACCGATTTAGAACCACAAGTGACTTGGGGAACTAGTCCCGAGATGGGCGTAAGTTTTAGTACTCCTTTCCCTGAAATAAATGATTTAAATGATGAAAGAGCTTATAACTATATGGGACTTGAACCAGGTCAAACAGCAAGAGATATTCCTTTAGGATATGTATTTCTAGGTTCATGTACAAATGCTAGACTTTCAGACTTAATCGAAGCAAGTAAAATCGTAGATGGTCATACCGTCCACTCTAATATAACAGCTATTGTTGTCCCTGGTTCAAGAAGTGTTAAACTTCAAGCCGAGGCATTAGGTCTAGACAAAATATTTAAAGACGCTGGTTTTGATTGGAGAGAACCTGGATGTTCAATGTGTCTAGGTATGAATCCAGACCAAGTACCTGATGGAGTACACTGTGCATCTACAAGTAACCGTAACTTCGAAGGAAGACAAGGTAAAGGAGCTAGAACTCATCTAGTATCCCCTGCTATGGCTGCAGCTGCTGCAATTAATGGTAGATTTGTAGATACAAGAAAGGTGGTCATTTAAATGGAACCTATTAATATATTTAATGGTAAAACTGTACCTCTATTAAATAATAATATTGATACAGATCAAATTATTCCTAAAGCATTTTTAAAACGTATTTCTAAAACAGGATTCGGACCATTTTTATTCGATGAATGGCGCTACCTTTCAGATGGCTCAGAAAATCCAGAATTCAATTTAAATAAACCTGAATATAAAGGCGCATCTATTTTAATTTCTGGAGATAACTTCGGTTGTGGTTCATCAAGAGAACACGCTGCATGGGCTTTAAAAGACTTTGGTTTTCTTATTATAATAGCTGGTAGCTTTAGTGATATCTTTTACATGAACTGTACTAAAAACGGTATGCTTCCTATTGCTATTGAAAATAAAACAGATAGAGAATCAATTGCTCAACATAGTGAAATTACAATAGATTTACCAAATCAAGAAATTATAACACCAGAAGCTAAATATCACTTCGATATTGATGCAACATGGAAAAATAAACTCGTTAATGGACTAGATGATATCGCAATTACATTAACATATGAAGACCAAATTAATGAATATGAAAAAACGCACAACTAATATAGGAGTGATAGAATGACCTTAAAAACTCGATTAAGTACCGATGATATCGAAGATGCATTTTTAAAACTTAAAGATACCGTCAAACAAACACCACTTGAAAAAGACTTATACTTATCTCAAAAATTTGATTGTAATGTATATCTAAAACGTGAAGATATGCAATGGGTAAGATCTTTTAAATTACGAGGCGCGTATTACGCGATTAATCAACTAACTGATGAACAACGTGCTAATGGTGTAAGTTGCGCAAGTGCAGGTAATCACGCACAAGGTGTTGCATTTACAGCTAAGTATTTAGGTATTAAAGCTGTAATATTCATGCCTGTTACTACTCCGTCACAAAAAATAAATCAAGTTAAATTTCATGGTGGAGAATTCGTGCAAATTGAATTGATCGGTGATACATTCGATGATTGTCTAAAACACGCACTAGAGTACACTAATAAATTTAATTTATCATTTATTGATCCATTTAATAATTTAAATACAATTGCAGGACAAGGTACTATAGCAAAAGAAATCCTAGACTTTTCTTCTGAAGAAAATATAAATTTTGATTATTGTTTTGCAGCAGTTGGAGGCGGCGGCCTTATCTCTGGAGTTGGTACTTATTTAAAAGATAAGAGCCCTTCTACACAATTAATTGGTGTTGAGCCATTAGGTGCTAGCAGTATGGCACAATCTGTGAAAGCTAATAAAGTTGTAGCACTTACAGATATAGATAAATTCGTAGATGGCGCTTCAGTAGGTAAAGTTGGCGAATTAACATTTGATATCGCTAAAAACGTTGTAGATAATTTTGTCGCAATCGATGAAGGTGAAGTGTGTAGCACAATCTTAGATATGTATTCGAAATTAGCTATTATAGCTGAGCCTGCAGGTGCTTTAAGTGTATCGGCATTAAACCATTACAAAAATGAAATTAAAGGTAAAAATGTAGTATGTATCGTCAGTGGTGGCAACAATGATATTAATAGAATGAAGGAAATAGAAGAACGTTCATTGCTATTTGAAGATATGAAACATTACTTTATTGTTAATTTCCCTCAAAGACCTGGTGCTTTAAGAGAATTTGTTAATGATGTTTTAGGACCGAATGATGATATTACTAAATTCGAGTACTTAAAGAAATCGAGTCAAAATACAGGTACCGTTATTATCGGTATACAATTAAAAGACCATAATGATCTTGATCAGCTTTATAAAAATGTTAGTGAATTTGACCCTAAATACATTTATATTAATCAAAATAAGATGCTTTACTCATTACTCATATAATACAAATACACCCTCTAAAATAAGCTTTAGAGGGTGTATTTTTATGTATAGAAATAGAAAGATTACTCCTTTAAATTAAATCAAAAAAAAGAGACCTAACAGGTCTCGAGTGCGGCTCATCGCATCCATTTTATAATAATTTGCCCGGCAACGTCCTACTCTCGCGGAACGTAAGCCCAACTACCATCGGCGCTAAAGAGCTTAACTTCTGTGTTCGGCATGGGAACAG
>NZ_JAJNHH010000022.1:0-21808 GCF_022386955.1 Mammaliicoccus sp. A-M4 | reverse complement strand
AAAGAGGTCACACCTGTTCCCATGCCGAACACAGAAGTTAAGCTCTTTAGCGCCGATGGTAGTTGGACTTACGTTCCGCGAGAGTAGGACGTTGCCGGGCAAATTATTAGTATTATTCCACAGTAGCTCAGTGGTAGAGCTATCGGCTGTTAACCGATCGGTCGTAGGTTCGAATCCTACCTGTGGAGCCATGGCCCCTTGGTCAAGCGGTTAAGACACCGCCCTTTCACGGCGGTAACACGGGTTCGAGTCCCGTAGGGGTCATTTTTATATGGAGAATTAGCTCAGCTGGGAGAGCATCTGCCTTACAAGCAGAGGGTCGGCGGTTCGAACCCGTCATTCTCCACCATTTCTAATAACTAAATAAGCTGGAGGGGTAGCGAAGTGGCTAAACGCGGCGGACTGTAAATCCGCTCCTTCGGGTTCGGCAGTTCGAATCTGCCCCCCTCCACCATTGTTGGGCTATAGCCAAGCGGTAAGGCAACGGACTTTGACTCCGTCACCCGCTGGTTCGAATCCAGCTAGCCCAGCCATTAGAGCCATTAGCTCAGTTGGTAGAGCATCTGACTTTTAATCAGAGGGTCAGAGGTTCGAATCCTCTATGGCTCATATTGAAGACATTAGTGATTTCACTAATGTCTTTTTTGTTTTTAAGCATTTTTGCATATACATGTATATGTATTAGGATATTGTTGCAGAGGCGTTTCTATATACATATATGAATAAATATTTGTAATATATTAATAATATCCATAAACCCTTATATACCTTGATGTAAGTGCTTACATATACTAGAATATAATAGTAATGACAATTAAGGGGGATTTAAAATATGAGTAAACGTATTGAAATTATTAGTGCACCCACTGCCTTTGGTCAACGTAAATTAGGTGTTAACTTTGGACCGGATGCATTAAGATATGCTGGTTTAATAGAGAGAATAGAAGATATTGGACATGAAGTAATTGATAAAGGTAATGTTCAATCACCAGTTCTAGACATGAAGAAATATAAAAGTGAACAAAAAGGTCTTCGTAATTTAGAGGAAGTAATTGCTTTTTCAAATAATTTATACGAATCTGTGAATGAAACCGTTGAAAAAGGTCACTTTCCACTCATACTAGGTGGAGATCATTCTTTATCAATAGGCTCTATAGCTGGTATTAGTAAACACTATGAAAATTTAGGCGTGATTTGGTACGATGCACACGGTGATTTAAATACGTTAGAGTCTTCTCCTAGCGGAAATATACACGGTATGCCATTAAGAGCATTGATTGGTGAAGGTGATGAAGCACTGACAAACATTGGTGGATATAAAAATAAAGTTAAACCTGAAAATGTCGTATTAATAGGTATGAGAGATTTAGATGAAGGCGAGAAAAAGTACATAAAAGAAGCAGGTATTTTAACATATACTATGGCTGATATTGATAGGTTAGGTATGGGACAAGTCATTTCAGAAACGATAGAATATCTAAAAGATAAAACGGATGGTATTCACTTATCGCTAGACGTTGATGCTTTAGATCCTGTTGAAACACCAGGAACAGGAACTATTGTACCTGGTGGAGCTACATATAGAGAAAGTCATCTTGCGATGGAAATGTTGCATGAATCTAAATTGATTGTTTCTGCTGACTTAGTAGAAGTAAACCCACTTATTGATGAATATAATAAAACAGCTAGATTAGCGATTGGATTAATGGGTTCATTTTTTGGTGAAAAACTATTATAATTGACAATTATGAATAAAATCATTATAAATAAAGAAGTCTCTAATTATAGAGACTTCTTTTTTATTTAAATTAACAATATAACTGAAAAATTGATATAATAAATAATAGGTTAACGAAATACGGAGGAGATACTATGCAGTTACCTGACATTTTTGGCGATTTAAGTGCCATAAAAGTTATAACAGGTATACTTGATTTGATTATTGTATGGTATGTATTGTACTTAATTATTACAGTAGTGAAAGGTACAAAAGCGATACAATTATTAAAAGGTATATTTTTCATCATAATTGGTAGAACAGTAAGTGATTTTTTAAATTTAACAACAACAACGCTATTATTTGACTTCGTATTACAATGGGGATTTTTAGCGATTATTGTTATATTCCAACCAGAGTTTAGAAGAGCTCTAGAACAGTTAGGTAGAGGTAGCTTGTTTAAACGCGTAAATGTAACGACCTCTGCTGAACAAGAACGTCTAACTGATAGTATCGATAAAGCTGTTCAATACATGGCTAAGAGACGTATAGGTGCACTCATAGTCTTTGAGAAAGAAACAGGTTTGCAGGATTACATAGAGACGGGCATCCCTATTAACGCTGATATTACTCAAGAGCTACTCACTAATATATTCATTCCTAATACACCATTACATGATGGGGCTATGATTATTAGAGAACAAAAGATTGCTACAGCTGCAAGTTACTTACCATTATCAGATAGTCAAAAAATATCTAAAAGTTTAGGTACAAGACATAGAGCGGCGGTAGGTATCTCTGAAGTTTCAGATGCATTTACAGTAGTTGTATCTGAAGAAACGGGGTCGATTTCTGTTTCATTTGATGGTAAATTAAGAAAAGAAATATCTAGTGATACTTTTAGGGAATTACTAGTTGAGCATTGGTTTGGTTCTGTTCAAAGCAGAAAGGATGTGAAGTAGATGCTAGAATCTAAATGGGGATTACGTTTTGTCGCATTAGTACTAGCTTTAGTCATGTTCTTATCTGTTAATAATGTATTTGGTAGTTTATTTAACGAAACAACGTTAAAAAATTCTGATCATGTTATAGAGGATGTTCCTGTTGAAACAGTTTACAATTCTAAAGAATTATACTTATCAGGTGCACCTAAGACAGTAGATGTTAAAGTTTCAGGACCACAATCTACAATCTTAAAAACAGAAAAATTACTTAATTTTAAGGTGGAACTTAATCTAAAGAATAAATCAGTAGGAGAATATAAAGAAAGCTTTAAAGTAAAAGGATTAAACAAAGATTTGAATTATCAAGTTATTCCGAAAACCACAACTGTTTCTTTACAAGAAAAAGTATCTAAGAAATTCCCAATCGAAGCTGAAATCAATCAAAATAGAATCGCTTCCGGTTATGAATTATTAGGTGAAACAGTTAATCCATCACAAATAACGATTACTGGTGGTCAAGAAGAATTAAATAAAATCGCATATGTAAAGGCAACATTAGATGAGAATAAACAACTTACTGATGATACAACTGAGAAAGCAGGCATTAGCGTACTAGATAGTAACTTGAACAAATTAGATGTTCAAATTAGACCTGATACCGTTAATGTAAACATTAAAGTTGCGAGATCGAGTAAAACAGTAAGTTTAAATCCTGTCACAAAAGGATCTGCTTCAAAAAACACAAATATTGACGATATAAGTTTAGATAAATCAGAAGTTAAAATATACGGTTCACGTAATGTATTAGATGGTATTAGTTCAATAGATGTGCCAGTAGATGTATCGGATATCGATAATGATACAACGAAAAAGGTAGATTTAAATTTACCTGATGATATAGACGAAGCCGAATTCAACAAAGTCGAAGCAAAAATAAAAACTTCTAAAAACTAATGGAAATAAAAGGAGAATTACAAATGGGCAAATATTTTGGTACTGATGGTGTAAGGGGAGTAGCGAATTCTGAATTAACTCCTGAAATTGCTTTTAAATTAGGTAGATTTGGTGGATATGTTTTAGCTAAAAAGCATAATAGCGAAAACCCGAAAGTATTAGTAGGTAGAGATACACGAGTATCAGGAGAAATGTTAGAATCTGCTTTAATTGCTGGTCTATCATCAATAGGAGCAGAAGTTATGAGATTAGGTGTCATTTCAACACCAGGTGTAGCTTATTTAACTAAAGAAGTAGAAGCAGATTTAGGTGTTATGATTAGTGCTTCTCATAATCCAGTAGCAGATAATGGTATTAAATTCTTCGGACCAGATGGTTTCAAGCTGACTGATGATGAAGAATTAGAAATAGAAAAATTATTAGATTCAACTGAAGATAATTTACCAAGACCTACAGGTAAGGAATTAAATCATATATCTGATTATTTCGAAGGCGCTCAAAAATATATGAGCTATATTAAGTCAACAGTGGATGGAGACTTAGAAGGGCTTAAAATTGTATTAGATGGCGCGCACGGTGCTACATATTCTCTAGCTCCTTATTTATTCGGAGATTTAGAAGCCTCTAGTGAGACAATTGGTTGTAAACCGGATGGCTATAATATTAATTTAAATGTTGGATCTACACATCCTGAAGAATTATCTAATGCAGTTGTAGAGTACGAAGCAGATTTTGGTTTAGCATTTGATGGTGATGGAGACAGAATTATAGCGGTTGATGAAAAAGGTCAAATAGTAGACGGTGACCAAATTATGTTCATTTTAGCGCAAGATATGGCTGAACAAGGTGAATTAAAAGATAATATGGTTGTATCAACAGTAATGAGTAATTTAGGTTTCTATAAAGCTTTAGAAGAAGTAGGTATAAAATCCGACAAAACTAAAGTAGGCGACAGATATGTTGTAGAAGAAATGAGAAGAGGTTCTTATAGTCTTGGAGGCGAGCAATCTGGCCATATCGTATTAATGGACTATAATACAACAGGTGATGGTTTACTAACAGGTGTACATTTAGCAAGCATCGTTAAAAGAACGGGTAAATCATTAAGCGAATTAGCAAGTAAAATGAAAAAATATCCTCAGCGTTTAGTCAATGTAAAAGTTTCTGATAAGTATGGTGTTGAAGAAAATACTAAAGTTGCAGAAATTATTACAAAAGTTGAAGTTGAAATGAATGGAGAAGGCCGTATTTTAGTACGTCCATCTGGAACAGAACCGTTAGTTCGTGTAATGGTAGAAGCTAAAACTGAAGAAGATGCTGAAAGATATGTAAATAGTATTGCAGAAGTTGTTAAAAGAGAAATGGGAATTGAATAATTAAATGAATATAAAAGCGGTTGAGTCATATGTTTTATGGCTCAACCGTTTTTTTATTATAAATTATTATCACAAGTTCATTTAATATAAATTTATAAAATAAGTTGATATATATAGTGATATAATTGCACAATAATGAGATTCATTGTAGAATAAAGAAAGTTCACTAAAGGAGGATTGTGAGGTTTATCAAAATAAGGAAACTTATAGCGCCTGAACAAAAGGGAATTATGACTAAAGATGCGTGTATATTCAGATACATGTTGAATGAATAATTTCGCTTTTGTTGACGAGGAGGATGGTTATCGAATTATCGGCGGATGCTATCCCGGATGTGGCTCATTCGAAAGTTCAATGGTTAAAGCATATGGGTGACTGTATGTCCAAAGTCATTGAAACAGCCATGAAGTCAATAACGTACTGAAAGCGACTGGACACTTTTTGAAGTTGTCTAACCGCTTATTTAAAATTGGAGGAATTTAATTTATGTGTGGAATCGTCGGATATATTGGTACAGCCAATGCAAAAGAATTATTACTTAGAGGATTAGAAAAATTAGAATATAGAGGCTATGATTCAGCAGGTATTGCTGTTCGTAACGAAGAAGAAATAAAAGTATTTAAAGAAAAAGGTAGAATTGCTGAATTACGTAAAGTTGCAGATAATGATTTTGATGGAAATATTGGGATTGGACATACTCGTTGGGCAACACATGGTGTACCTAACTACGAAAATGCACACCCTCACCAATCAACATCAGGTCGTTTTACTTTAGTACACAATGGTGTAATAGAGAACTATGAACAATTAAGAAATGAATTTTTACAAAGTGTAACATTTAAATCAGATACTGATACTGAAGTAATTGTAGAATTAATTGAACATTTTTCAAATGAAGGTTTAACAACTGAAGAAGCTTTTAATAAAGTATTATCATTACTACATGGTTCTTATGCATTAGGCTTATTAGATGAACAAGATGCAGAAACTATTTATGTTGCTAAAAATAAATCACCATTATTAGTTGGTGTTGGAGATGGCTTCAACGTTATTGCTTCAGATGCAATTGCGATGCTAGCTGTCACAGATACTTATAAAGAGTTAGTAGATAATGAAATTGTAATAGTGAAAAAAGATAAAGTAATCATTAAAGATCAAGAAGGCAATGTTATCGATAGAGATAACTATAAAGCAGAAATTGATGCATCAGATGTTGAAAAAGGTACTTACGATCATTACATGTTAAAAGAAATTCATGAACAACCTGCAGTTATGCGTAACATTATTCAAAATTATCAAGATGATGAAGGTAACTTAAAAATCGATAAAGAAATTATCGATGATGTTGCACAAGCAGATAGAATATACATTGTAGCTTGTGGTACAAGTTATCATGCTGGTTTAGTAGGTAAAGAATATATCGAAAAATGGGCTGAAGTACCTACGGAAGTACATGTAGCTTCAGAATTTGTTTACAATATGCCATTACTATCTAAGAAACCATTATTTATCTTTATTTCACAATCAGGTGAAACAGCAGATAGTCGTGCAGTATTAGTTGAAGCGAAACGTCTTGGTCATAAAGCACTGACGATTACAAATGTTCCTGGCTCTACTTTATCTCGTGAAGCGGATCATACATTAATCTTACATGCAGGTCCTGAAATTGCTGTTGCTTCTACAAAAGCATATACAGCTCAAATCGCAGTATTAGCGATTCTTTCACAAGTTGTAGCAAATGCTCATGGTAAAGAAACAGGTGTTGATATTTTACCAGAACTTGCAAAAGTAACGACAGCTATTACAGCTATCGTCGATGATGCTTCTAAAATGGAACAAATTGCTAAAGATTTCTTAGAAACAACTCGCAACGCATTCTTCATTGGTCGTACGATGGATTACTATGTTGGCTTAGAAGGTGCTTTAAAACTTAAAGAAATTTCGTATATCCAAGCAGAAGGATTTGCTGGAGGAGAGTTGAAACACGGAACAATTGCTTTAATTGAAGAAGGTACGCCAATTATTGCATTAGCTACTCAAGAAAAAGTTAACTTATCTATCCGTGGTAATGTAAAAGAAGTAGTAGCACGTGGAGCTAATCCTTGTATCATTTCTATGGAAGGATTAGAACATGATGAGGATACTTATGTAATCCCACATGTACATGAATTATTATCACCACTTGTTTCAGTAGTAGTACTACAATTAGTTTCTTATTACGCAGCGCTTCACAGAGGCTGTGACGTAGATAAACCACGTAACTTAGCTAAATCAGTAACAGTTGAATAATATATTTTAGTTTTTAAAGAGTCTGGGACATAATCAATGTCTCCGGCTCTTTTTTTATATTGTCAGTAATCATTGCCGCGGTTGGACTAATAGATTTTTTTATAGAAAATTATGTATCATATTTAATTTTATAAACAAAAAACTTGAAAAATATACGCTAGGGGGGTATAGTATTAATTAAGAAAGGACGTGAGTATATGGGAGAGTTTTTACATGATCATCCTGTAACACCAAGAACTAAAGAAGAAAAAGAGAAAGTATTAAATAGATTAAAACGTATTGAAGGGCAAGTACGAGGTATTCAAAGTATGGTTGAAGAAGACCGTTATTGTGTGGATATACTCGTTCAAATTAGTGCTATACAGTCTGCACTTAAGAATGTTGGGTTTGCAGTAACAGAACGTCATATTAAACATTGTGTTACAGATGCTATCCAAAAAGGCGAAGGCGAAGAAACAATAGATGAATTAATGAGTGTTCTTAAACAATTTTCTAAATAAGGAGGTGTGGTATAAGTGGCAAATCAGAAACAAACAACTGTTGGCGTCACTGGCATGACATGTGCAGCATGTTCAAGTCGAATTGAGAAAGTGTTAAATAGAATGGACAGTGTAGATGCCAAAGTGAACTTAACAACAGAAAAAGCATCTGTTTCATTTGATCCTGAACAATCTTCTTTAAAGGATATAACTAATAAAATTGAAAAACTTGGATATGGCGTGTTAACAGAAAAGGCAGAACTTGATGTATTTGGTATGACATGTGCAGCATGTTCAAGTCGTATCGAGAAAGTATTAAATAGACAAGAAGGCATTGAGCAAGCAACAGTTAATTTAACTACAGAACAGGCTAATATAGAATATAATCCTGAAATAGTGGATATTAAAGCAATCATAGATAAAATTAAAAAATTAGGATATGATGCACAAGCAAAAAGTGAAATGAAAAATAAAGAAACACACAAACAAAAAGAAATAAAACAAATGAAATTAAAATTAATTATTTCAGCAGTTTTATCCTTGCCACTATTCATGACAATGCTTGTTCATTTATTTAATGTTCAATTACCTAGTATATTTATGAATCCATGGTTTCAATTTATTCTTGCTACACCTGTTCAATTCGTAATAGGATGGCAGTTCTATATTGGAGCATATAAAAATTTGAAAAACGGCGGCGCCAATATGGATGTGCTTGTTGTATTAGGTACTAGTGCGGCATATTTTTATAGTTTATACGAAGCGATTAAAACTATTGGTAATCCAGAATACATGCCACATTTATACTTTGAAACAAGCGCAGTTCTAATCACTCTTATTTTATTCGGTAAATATTTAGAGCAAAGAGCAAAAAGTCAAACAACAAATGCATTATCATCACTTCTTAATTTACAAGCGAAAGAAGCAAGGGTTATTAGAGAAGACAAAGAAATGATGATACCTGTAGAAGAAGTTGTAGTAGGTGATGTTTTAAGAATTAAACCTGGTGAAAAAATACCAGTAGACGGTAAAGTTATAAAAGGAAATACTTCTATTGATGAATCAATGATTACTGGTGAATCTATACCGGTAGAGAAATCAATAGATGAAGCGTTAATTGGTTCAACAATTAATAAAAATGGTTCAATTGAAATGAAAGCAACAAAAGTTGGTTCAGATACTGCTTTAGCATCAATCGTTAAAGTTGTAGAAGAAGCTCAAGGGTCTAAAGCTCCTATACAAAGACTTGCCGATGTTATATCAGGTTATTTCGTACCAATCGTGGTTGGAATAGCAATCTTAACATTTGTGATATGGATAACTTTAGTTAACCCAGGACAATTTGAAGGCGCACTTGTAGCTGCAATTGCAGTGCTCGTTATTGCTTGTCCATGTGCTTTAGGGTTAGCAACACCTACTTCTATCATGGTAGGCACGGGTAAAGCAGCAGAAAGTGGTATTTTATTTAAAGGTGGCGGACACTTAGAGAGAACACACCAATTAAATGCTATTGTTCTAGATAAGACAGGAACAATAACAAAAGGAAAACCAGAAGTGACTGACTTTACAGGTGACGATGAAACTTTACAATTGTTGGCAAGTGCAGAAAGAGGATCTGAACATCCACTAGCTGAAGCAATAGTTGCATATGCTACAGAAAAAGATTTAACTTTAAAAGACGTATCAAGCTTTGATGCAATACCTGGACACGGTATAAAAGCAACTATAGATGGAAATGAAATATTAGTAGGTAATAGAAAACTAATGACTGATGCTCAAATTTCAGTTAATCAAGTTGAAGAAACACTTACAAACTTTGAACATCAAGGTAAAACTGCAATGTTAATGGCAGTTAATGGTCAATATAAAGGCGTAGTAGCAGTTGCTGATACAATTAAAGAAACGGCACCTGAATCGATTAAACTGATGCAAGATGAAGGATTAGAAGTAATTATGCTTACAGGTGATAATGAAAGAACTGCGCAAGCTATTGCTAAGCAAGTAGGTATTGATTCAGTTATAGCAGAAGTATTACCAGAAGAAAAATCAAATGAAATAAAAGCTTTACAAGATAAAGGCAAGAAAGTAGCTATGGTCGGAGATGGTGTAAATGATGCACCTGCATTAGTAGTAGCAGATATCGGAATAGCTATAGGAACTGGAACTGAAGTAGCGATAGAAGCAGCTGACGTAACGATTTTAGGGGGAGAACTATTATTAATCCCTAAAGCAATCAAGATTAGTCACGCAACAATTAAAAATATTAAACAAAACTTATTCTGGGCATTTGGGTATAACACAGCTGGTATACCTATAGCTGCCCTCGGTTTATTAGCACCGTGGATAGCAGGGGCTGCAATGGCTCTAAGTTCAGTTAGTGTTGTCACTAATGCTTTAAGATTAAAAAGAGTTAAACTATAAATTATAAGGAGATGTATATAATGGAACAAACAATTAAAGTAGAAGGTATGACTTGTAATCATTGTAAATCATCAGTAGAAGGTGCTTTAAATCAATTAGATGGTGTAAATAATGCCGCTGTAAACTTAGAAGAAAATAATGTACAAGTAGCATATGAAGAAGGCAAAGTAAACTTTGACCAGATGAAAGAAGCAATAGAAGATCAAGGATACGATGTTGAAGCATAACAAGAAAATATAATGAATTTTATATGAGTCCTGGACATAAATAATTGTCTAGGACTTTATTTTGTATTGGCAGTAGCTGATTTGACTGAAAATAAGTTTATAAAAAGCTTTTTTCAATACTAGTCATTCTAAGCAGTGTGGGACTACGAAATCTTTTTAAGAAAATGAAATTTCTGTCCACTCCTATTTTTATAAGGAAACTAGAGTCATCATGAAAACAAGGGGGAATTTTTGCAGTAAGATATAGACTAACGTATATTGAGATATAAGTACAACTAAAGAAAGGGGTATTAGATGGATTTTAAATTAGAGAACAAGGTAGCATTAATTACTGGAGGCAGTAAAGGTATCGGTTTAGAATCAGCTTTATGTTTGGCGAAAGAGGGAGCAAAAGTAGCTATTTGTGCTAGAAATAAAGATAGATTAGAAGAAGCAAAAAGTTATATTCAAAAACACACAAAAGCTAATGTCCATATTATTATTGCTGATGTAACAGATAAGTCAGAATGTATAAAAGCTGTAGAAGAAACAGTGGGTAATTTTGGAACGATAGATATATTAGTGAACAATGCTGGTACATCCCAAGCTCATGCATTTGAAGAAGTGGAAAATGAACTTTGGGAAGATGATCTTGATTTAAAATTATTTGGAGCCATAAATTGTTCAAAAGCAGCAATCCCTTATATGAAAGAAAATGAACAAGGTTCAATCATTAATGTCACAGCAGCGTTAGGCAAGACACCTCCTAAATCATCGTTGCCTACTTCTGTATCAAGAGCTGCTGGCATGGCACTTACAAAAGCGATGAGTAAAGATTTAGGTGAATATAATATAAGAGTCAATACAGTATGTATAGGACTTATAAGAAGTGAACAATTAGAAAAAAGATGGAAAAATGAAAATCCTGAGTTATCTTGGGAAGAATACTCAAAAATTGACCGTTCAATTCCTTTAGGAAGAATTGGGAACACAGAAGAAGCGGCCAATGTGATCACTTTCTTATCATCATCAGCCGCTTCATATGTGTCTGGAGCTTCAGTTAATATTGATGGTGGATTCATAGGCACTTTATAATTTAATGGGCTATGAGCGTTTATATACTACTTTTCCTCCAATAATCGTATATTGAATCATATCATCATTTAGATCGATTGATTCGTCTAATGGGTTATGATTCAATATTACAAAATCAGCGTTTTTATTAGGCTCAATTGTACCATTTTGATTTTCGGTATGGTTGAGCTTTGCGCCGTTTATAGTCATTGCTTTTAATGATTCTAGGCGTGTTAATTTCAATTCTTTACCTAAAGTACGTCCGCTTTTTGTTTTACGATTACAAGCAATCATTATATTATCTATTGGAGAGATGGGCGTTACAGGACAGTCTGAATGCAACGTATATAACACGCCTAAATCTTGAGCCCATCTTGCAGGATCTATTAGATTTGCTCGATTAGGACCTAAAAATTTTTCATAATGTTGATCACCAAAATAATATATATGATTAGTAAAAAATGAACCGGAAATTTGATTGTTTTTCATTGCCACAATGTCTTCATATTCACCAGTTTGAATATGTTCAATTCGTGTTTCATGATTATAATTTGGTAAAGACTGTATTTTAGAATAAGCTTTTATAATGGATTTAATAGCAGCATCGCCATTCGCATGCGTTGTTAATGGAAATCCTTTTTCTGCGAACGATGTATATAAACTTTCTAATGTTTCTTGTTTTATAATAATCTCACTCTTTGTATTTTCATTTTTATAAGGTTGTGTGAGTGCTGCTGTATTTATTTGGATTGATCCATCTTGGAAAAATTTAGCGCTATCCAAAGTACATTTTTGGTTTGAAAGTGTTTGTATTTCTTCATTTAATTCTTGATATGTTTTATCTTTGATTCTTTCATCATTTAATAGCAGTTGGTAATCTATCATGATCCTTAAATTAATGTCATTTTCTAATTGTATATATTCATGATAAGCAGATATATCATCTTTACCATGAGCTAGACCAACCGACGCTTCTGAAGCTGTTGTAATACCTTTTTCAATATAATCTTGAGCAGCATTTTTCAGCGCATCAATCATCTCTTCTTTAGATGGTTTCGGTAAATAAGGTAACAGTTTTTCTACTGCTGGTAATTCATAAAGTAAACCGTTTAAGGTACCATCCGTTTTAGAAAAATAGCCACCTTCAGGATTTTCTGTTTCATCATTAATATTTGCTATTTCTAGAGCTTTACTGTTTGCAACCCCCATATGTGCAGAGCTATGACGTAAGTAAATAGGGTGTTCAGTTGAAACTTCATCGAGTTCTTGCTTCGTAATATGTCGTTCTTCATCAAGTTCTAGTTCGTTGTAACCTTGACCAACTATCCATTCCCCTGAATCCTTTTTAGGTAATTGTTGTTTCAATGCTTTTTTAATGTCTGAAATATTTTTAATTGTTTCAGGCCTTACATCTACTAATTCTTTAAATAAGCCATAAAGTAATAAATGACTATGTGTATCAATAAAACCAGGTATAATAAATTGTTCTTTACCATCTAATGTTTCAACATTTTGATTACTGATAGATGTATTAATTTCTTTAATCTTTCCATCTTTAATTAATATATTACTTTTATAAGGTTTAGGATTAACCATGTCTATAATATTAACGTTTTTAATCATTAAGTTACTCATAATAATCCTCCAAATTCGGGTTGTCTAATTTTTCAAAATAAGCAGCTTGAATCGTTTCTAACTTATCGTGTTTAGTTAGTAAACTTGTGCCTACTAATAAAATAAATGAAATTATAAATCCAAATATTGCATGATCAATAGGTAAATTAAATAAAGGATATAATAAGACAAGTATTGCTGTTCCTATCATACTTACCATAACGCCAATTTTCGTTACACCTTTCCAGAACATTACTGCAATAAATGGTATGACAAGTATAGTAGATGTTAATCTTAAAGCCCATTGGTATGTAGTGGCGATATCACTTACAGTATATGCAAATAAACAAGCCAATATTGTTATGATTGCAACTGAAATTCTCGAAAATACTAACATTTTTCTGCTGCTATCATTTTTATTAATAAATGTTTGATAAAAATCAATTGTCAGGTTACTGCTACCTTGTAAAATAAATGATGTTGCTCCTGTCATTAAAGCAGCTAATAAACCTAAGAATACAAGTCCTCCTAGTGGGCTAGATAATAATAAATCTGTTACATATGAAAAAACTAAGTCAGGGTGCATATCAAGCGGAACAAATTGTCTTGCTGCTAAGCCAATAATAAAAGGTAAAATAGAAATGAAACCTGAAATTACAAACCCTAAGGCATTTGCTGAAACAGCTACATTTTCGCTTTTTGCAGCAAAGATTCTCTGCCAAATAGATTGCCATACTAAATAAAATGGCCCGACTGATAATGCATAAAGCAAGACTTCCCCATAACCATCTGGTCCTGAAATACTTAAAAGTTTAGAACTACTGTTTTCAAAAAGTGTTGAAAGTCCTCCAACATGAACTACCGTAACAACCGCAAGAATAACGACACCAATAATAATGATGATTGATTGAATAGCATCAGTTAACATAGTTGCTGGTAATCCTCCGATTACAGTGAATATTAAGATGACGACAAATGATATAAATATACCTAATGAAACATTCATATCAAAAGTAATATTAAAGACAGTAGACATACCGACCATTTGTAGAGCCGTTGTCGGTACTGAATATATAAACGCAGATAGTATGGAAGGCACTACTCCTGCTTTACCACCAAATCTTTTAGTAAATAAATCTGCTAAAGTAATGAGCTTTTGCCTTCTAAGTGGCCTGGCAAATCCTAATATTAATATTAATGAAAATAAAATCGCTACAAAAGCGAATTTCCAATAACCTGATAACCCAACTGTAAAACCGAGTCCTACCCAACCGATGAATACTGCGGCTCCACAAAATGTACTTATAATTGTCCCCGTAATTTGCCAAAACCCAGTGTTCCAACCACCGATTAAGTAATCCTCATAAGTTTTGATTTTTTTGAAATAATAATATGCTATTGCAAGCATAAATATGAAATAAACTATAAAGTAAGTTGCATACCAACCCAAATTCATCACTCTCCTTTAAAATGTTATAATAAGAGTATAAAGTAAATTATTGAATATTTCTAATTAATCTGAAAATTTTAAATAACAATCGTTAATTAAATGTTCATACTAAAGTCCGACACTAACACACTTGTAATGTTATATAATGGAGTTTAACTTTTATTTTTAATTTTTTGAATTTATGGTTTATGTTTTATGTAATACGGTAATAAATTATTGAAAACAACTTAAAGGAGTCTATTAATGGAGAGTTGGATAACAAGTGTAATGGAACAGTTTGGCTATTTTGGTATAGCCTTATTAATATTAGTTGAGAATGTATTTCCACCTATACCATCTGAAGTCATTTTGACCTTTGGAGGATTTATGACGACTAAATCCGAATTATCTATATTCGGTGTGGTCGTAGCATCGACGATTGGTTCTGTAGGTGGAGCGGTCATATTATATTGGATTGGTCGTATTCTCAACGTTGAGCGTCTTGAACGAATCATTGAAAAATGGGGAAAGTATTTAAGGTTAACAAAAGAAGATGTTAGAAAAGCTGATGCTTGGTTTGATAAATATGGACCTTGGACAGTATTTTTCTGTAGGTTTATTCCACTTATTAGAAGTTTAATATCTATCCCAGCCGGTATGAGTGGTATGAATCAATGGCTATTTTTAGTATTAACGACGTTAGGTACATTAATATGGAACTTAGTACTTGTTCTAGTTGGAGCAAAAGTAGGGAATAATTGGCACCAAATTGTAAATTATATGGATGTTTATTCAAATATTATGTATGTAGTTATTGCAGTAAGTGCGGTAATTTTTATAATTTGGTTTATAAAAAGGAAAAAAACTTCTACTAAATAAAAACTGTAGGTGAATGTGATGATCCAAACATGCAAATTGTTAACTGATAAGCATTATGAGTTGCTTTCATTAGCAGATGATAATCAAAAAGCAATAAATGATTATACTTCACGTGGAGAAGTATTTGTATTTGTTAAAGAAGGACAACCAGTAGGTATTGTAGTCGGATTATTAACGAGGCCAAATACATTTGAACTTGTAAACTTAGCTGTGGATTCACATTATCAACATCAAGGTATAGGTAAACAGTTAATAAATTATATTATTGAAGTAGCTAAAAATTTAGATTGTCACACTGTTACTGTTGGTACTGGTAATTCAGGGATTGGGCAATTAAAACTATATCAACAAGCAGGCTTTAGAATGAAGTCCATTGATATTGATTACTTTATAAAATATTATGATGAGCCCATTTATGAGAATGGCATACAGTGCAAAGATATGGTTCGGTTAGAATTAGAATTAAAATAGAAAATTATAATCAAGGAGTCTGAGACAGTTATTTATGTTTTAGACTCCTTCTTTTATGAAAGTCTTGTTAGAATCCCGGTCTTTAACATCAAAGTAATTTCATGTACAATGAGTGAATATTATGAAAACTTTGAGGGGATGACAAAATGTTACTTGATTTAAAAAATATCAACTGGATACGTGAAGGTAATTACATATTAAAAGATATTTCTTGGGAAATAAAAGATGGGGATCATTGGGTGTTGTACGGTTTAAATGGAGCAGGTAAATCTACTATATTAGATATTATAAATGCTTATACAGCACCATCGTCTGGCGAATTTGAAATATTAGATATGAAACAAGGCAAACCAGGTTACTCAGCGGATAATATTCGAAAGCAAATCGGTTACGTCTCACAATCATTATTTAAAAAAATGCGTCAAGAAGATAATGCTTTTACAACTGTTATTAGCGGAGCGTATGCTTCAATTGGTGTATACGAGGATCCTACAGATGAGATTAGAAATAAAGCTGAAGAAATTTGTGCGATGCTAGGTATTACACCATATATAAATAGAAGATTTAGTACATTATCTCAAGGTGAACAAACACGTGTGTTAATTGGTAGAGCTTTAATGTCAGAACCTAGGTTACTTATTTTAGACGAACCGACTAACGGCTTAGATTTTGTTGCAAGAGAGGATTTATTAGAAAGAATTGGAAATATCGGTCAAGATAAAAATGGTCCGACAATGATTTATGTAACGCATCATTTAGAAGAGGTATTGCCAGTGTTCAAACATATATTGTTGCTGAAAGAAGGACAAGTATTTGCTTCAGGGGGCATTGAATCAGTTGTTAATTCAGAAACTATGAGTGATTTATTCAATATAGAAGTAGATGTAACTTTTAAAAGTAGACGTCCAATTTTGTCTAAAGTCTAAAAAATTGATTAAATAAATCTTCCGTGAAATAATAATAATGGAAATAAACTTTGGAGGATTATACATGACAACGCAAGTAGTTTTTTTAGACATGGACGGTACGATTTTAAATGAAGATAATAGAGTAACAAATTACACAACTCAAATTATTAAAAAGGTACGTAATAAAGGTGTGAAAGTCTTTCTAGCAACCGGTCGCGCATATGACGAGATACACTATCTTGTGCCAGATGATTTTGAAGTAGATGGTATTTTATCTTCAAATGGAGCAGTTGGTTATATTGATGGTGAAGAAATATTTAAATATCAGTTAGAAATGGATACAGTACATAAATTAATTGATTTAGCTGAAGAACACCAAATATATTATGAGTTATTCCCTTATCATAAAGATAGAATAGCTTTAAATCGTGATAAAGCATTATTAGTTTCAGAACTTGAGCAGTCAGATGATGCAGATGTAGAAATTAATGAATGGAAATCGAGATTAGAAGCAATGAAAGATAAAATCACTTGGGTAGATGAAATACCAAATGATGCCTATTCTAAAATCTATTTCTTCAAAAAGTATCACACTGATATCGATAGATGGGAAAAAGTAGTTGAACCTTTAAAAGAAACTTTAAATATATCAATATCAAATTCAACACCTTGTAATTTAGAAACAATGCCTAAAGGCGTTAATAAAGCGACAGCTATTCAAAAAGTTTTAACGCATTTCGAAATAGAAGAAGATGCTATAACTTACGCTATTGGTGATAGTGATAATGACAGACAAATGTTAGAACATGTAGATAATCCTATCGTAATGAAAAATGCACCAGATCATATTAAGCTACTAGGTAAAGAAGTAACACAATTATCTAACCTCGAAAATGGTGCAGCAGAATTTTTAAAACTTAAATTTTTATCTGAATAAAACATAAGAATCTCATACAAAAATAATTCTCCTAATCTGTTAGTTTAAAAATAACGGGTTAGGAGAATTACTTTTGGTTAGAAGTCATATTTTAGCCATGTAATTTACGTAGATGTAAGTAGTGCACAATTTATTTGGAACGATTGAAATAATAATGTTCGGATATATTAATAATAGTACTCGTTTGAAGGAGTGATACTATGATTAAAGCGATAGTATTTGATATATATGGAACATTATTTGATATCGATAGTGTTAAAAATAAGTGTGAGAAGTTATTTCCGGGTAACGGAGAAAAAATCGCAAAAGCTTGGCGACAAAAGTTAATTGAATATATTCACGTAAGACAATTAGTAAATCAATATAAACCTTTCAGTCTCGTAGTAAAAGACTCACTTGAGTATGTATTAGATAGAAATGAATATGATTACGATTCAGAAGATGTATCTGAATGTGTAAACGAATATAATAAGCTAGAAGCTTTTCCTGAAACTGAACAAGTTTTAAATCAGTTAGAGAATATAGATAAGATTGTATTTAGCAATGGAAATGAAGGGATGGTATTAACTGTTTTAGAACATGCACATATAGAAGATAAATTTAAACATATTGTAGCTTTAGAAGAAATAGGGCTTTATAAGCCAGATTCAAACAGTTATAAATATTTATATGAAAAATTAGATTTAAACAAAGAAGATATTTTATTTGTTTCTTCTAATAAATGGGATATTATTGGTGCCCAGAATTTTGGATATAAGACAGCATGGATTAATAGATATTTAACGGAGTTTGAACATATCGATGTTGAACCTGACCATGAATACCAGACTTTATACGGTTTAATTTCTTTAATAAAATAATGAAAAAAACTGAGAATCATCCAAATTAAAGGTTTGATTCTCAGTTTTTTATTAATCATTTATTCATCAGGTTGATCATTTTGTGGGTATAGTGCATTTTTATTTTTATGATAGAAGTTCATTACACTTCCGTACATGATATAACTCATAGCTATTAAATAAACAAATGCGAAAATATAAGCGAAAATGCCAAGTAATATTTTTAGTACGTCAGGAAGTAATGATATTATAAGCGCGGTAATAACTGCGATTATAGCGAGTATGATATAAGCAACAATGAAATATAATACATTACTAAATAGTAATTTCCACGCACTTTTAGGACCTTTACTTGTGATGTTCCAACCTATAGATAATTTATTTAGTGTTGGCAGTGATTGTTGGTCAATATGTACAAGAACCGTATTAACTAAGAAAATGACAACATAATAAATTGGTATGTAAAGCGCAAAGATGATTAACATCATAAGTAACATAATAATTAAGAATGATACTGACATAGCACCAAAGTTATTTTCGTTTATAAACGCAGCTGAAGTGCCAAATATCGCGATAAATATCAATTCTACAATAAACACAACGATATATAATACAATTGCTAATGCCACAGAAATGACAAACATAATTGCAGTTAGTTTAAGTGTCTTTACGTATTTACCTTTCTTGAAGAATAATAACAAATCAGAAAATCTTGGCGCACGTCCTAAGTCTGTATCTTTATAATATTTTAAGAACCCATAAGTCATAGGTATTAAGACAAAAACATATAATAATAAACTAACGATAAAACCTATTACCATAGATATTAAAAAGGCTACGATACCTCCGCCTGAAGGCTCGCCAGAGAAATCTTGAGAAGATATCATGCTAATGGCACCTATTAAAAATATAACACCTGGCACTAACATGATGATACCAAGAACAATTGACGTTAATATTGAAAGGAGAACTGTCTTTAAATGAAGTCCTCGACCATTTCGCCAATAATCTAAATGAAATTCAAACATATTGATCACTCCGTATTCTATTTTATATCAATAGCGTAACATAAAAAGTTTTATAAATGTCATAATATTGTCAAAAATATGAGGGAGATAAAGTTAATATAATTATCATAATAAGCAGTTTGTTTGATATCATATTAAATTACTCATATATTGAGGGTAGATTAAATTTAGGAGTGAGCTATGAAGAAGTTATTTCGTTTCACGATGTTTATCGTTACTTGGGTTATAATCATTACGATACTTATCTTATTCAAGCAACAAGGTGGCTTCAACTTTGTAACCCAATATGTTGATAATATTCAAAAAGAAATGCGACAAAAAGAAATAGCATCACGAACAGAACAAATTAAACAAAAAGATAAAACTGATGACCGTTCACTAGGTAATTTCTATCAAGAAGGACAATGTACTTTTTATGTATTTGAAGAACGCTTAAAAATAGATAAAAGAATCCCAACTTCGTGGGGAGATGCTAAACACTGGGCGGAAAGGGCTAAAAAAGATGGCTTTAAAGTGAATGGTAAGCCAGCAAAAGGTTCTATACTGCAAACAGATTATGGTGATTTAGGTCATGTAGCAATTGTAAAAGAAGTACACTCAAATGGTAATATAGTTGTATCAGATATGAACTATGAGAAACCATATGAAGTAACAAAAAGAGTTATTACATCGGATAGATTGCATAATTATCAATTTATCCATGAAAAAATATAAGGAGTGTTTTATATGAATATATTCGTTATAGGTGCAAATGGACAAATCGGTAGATTACTTGTAAAAGATTTAGTAGAAGAAGGTAATCAAGTAACAGCAGGAATAAGAAAAACGAACCAAGCTAGCTATTTTGAAGAAATAGGCGCTAAAACAGCTTCTCTTGATTTAGAGTATGACGATATTGATGATATTGCTGAAAAAATTAAAGATGCAGATAAAGTTGTTTTCACTGCTGGTTCTGGTGGACACACTGGTGCTGACCAAACAATTATTATTGATTTAGATGGTGCTGTGAAATCAATAGAAGCAAGTAAACGAGCTAATATTGAACACTTCGTTCTCGTTTCATCATTTGATACAAGACGTTCGGCATTCGAAGGTGATTTAAAACCTTATACAATCGCAAAACATTATGCAGATGATCATTTAAGAAGATCTGAACTACCTTATACAATTGTACATCCTGGCTTATTAACTAATAATGAGGGCACTGGAAAAGTTGAAATAGCAGGAGAAGTTGAACGTGGAGAAGTCCCTCGCCAAGACGTTGCTTCAGTTATACAAGCTGTTTTAAATAACGAGGGTACAATCGGAAAAGAATTCCAAGTTGTTACTGGAAATATAGATATAACAGAAGCAGTGAATCAACAATAATAGTGTGATTTAAGGAGATGTATTATGGTTAAATTTGCTATTTTAACAGATATACATGGTAATTATGATGCTTTAGAAGCGGTAATAAAGGATATAGATAGTCGTTCTGATATAGAACACATTTATAATTTAGGTGATAATATCGGAGTTGGTCATAAGACGAATGAAGTATTGGACCTTGTTACAAATCGCAAGGATATGACCAATATTGCTGGAAATCATGATGAAGCAATTATGGCAGTAGCTCATAATGAAACGTATCCTGAAAGTCTTAAAAATAAATTTTACGAACACCATCAATGGATAGTAGAACATCTTGATTCTAAATATTATACTTTTTTAAATCAATTAGACCGAGAAATCACAAAAGAAATAGATGGACTGAATTTTTACTTTACCCATTATCGTATATTAGAAGAAGATATGGATAAGCATATAAGTGAAGATCCGTTTCAACCAATCGTTGAACCATCTTTAGAACATGTTCATGGCTTATTTAATGGTATAGATGCAGACTTTGTTACATTTGGACACAATCACGTGTTACACCATTTTGATGATATTGAGACAATTTATTTTAACCCTGGTTCAGTAGGTCTTAACAACGGTGCTTATGCCGTGTATGGTATCGTTGAAGTTAAAGATGGTGCAATAAATGTTGAACGTATTAAAGTACCATATGATAACCAAGCATTTTTAGATGGCTTCGAAGAAAAGAACGTTCCAGGAAAAGAATTGATATTTGAATCATTTATTTAAATAAAAAGCCTTCCTTTTAAAGTAGATGAAGTTAACCCTGTCAAGTAGACAACTAAATAATAAAAATGTCTTTTTGGTCAAATTCATAGCTAAGCTATGGATTTGGCCATTTTTAA
>NZ_JAJNHH010000021.1:0-29074 GCF_022386955.1 Mammaliicoccus sp. A-M4 | reverse complement strand
TAAAAATGGCCAAATCCATAGCTTAGCTATGAATTTGACCAAAAAGACATTTTTATTATTTAGTTGTCTACTTGACAGGGTTAACTTCATAATAAAAGGAGATAGTGCTTTTTTCTACATAAATTGGCTAAGTACATAGAACATTAAAGTGCCAACATAATTACCAATTACATAACCTAATGTACCTATAATTAGTATAGGACCTACGAGGCTTTGCCACCCTTTTGATATAGCTAGTGCAGCGGCAGTTGTCGGACCACCAGCATTAGCATTACTTGCTAACAACATTTCTTCAATATTAAATTTGAATAACTTACCGAATGATAAAGTAACAGCTAAATTAAATATTAATATAATAGCTACAAAAATAAATAGTAAAGGCGCAGTTTTAATAATAATCGGTATTGATGCTGGTACACCTATTACAACAAAGAAAATATAAATTAAAAATGTCCCAAGTTCATCAGATGCATTTAACTTTTCAAAGAAATTGCTAAATACTGCAACTACTATTAAAGATAAAGTCGTCAATAATAAGAATTGATCCCCTATAATGCCAACTACAATTTCTAAAAAAGGATTTGATTTCGGAACGGCCGACTGTATACACTCTGATAGTTTAAAGCTAACTGCTACTAGTGAAAAAGCAATAGCAATTGAATATGCAATATCCTTTAAACTAATTTCATTTCTTTTCCAATATGCTTCTGCATTGTTTTCATTAGATTCAGCATCACTATTATACAACCTTCTAAAATACTTTTTCACAAATTTTAAATTTGGAATTGTAATCAAGACAATAAAATAAAATGCCATAACACTGTTATCAGCAACAACTGTTGCCGATACAAGTTCCCCAGGTGTTTCGAACTTGGTGCTTAATGCAGCAAAGTTTACACCACCACCTATATAGCTTCCAGTCATCATAGCAGCAATTTTATTAAGCTGTGGTATAAATTGATGCAATAGTAAAAAGCTGACAGCAACCCCTACTACTGTCCCTACAGAACTAATTAAAAATATAAATAATAACCTTCTACTTTCGTTCCATATTTTAAAAATATTAGATCTGAATAATAATAATGGTATAGCAAGTGGAATAACGTAATCCCAAACTTGGTCATACACTGGAGATTCAATCGGAATAATGTTTAAATTAGATAAAATCATAGCACCAATTAACGCGATTATAGCGCCAGTAATTTTAGAAGCAAAATCATATTTTTGTTCTAAAAAGATACTTAAAGCAGCTATACTTACTAAAATAGCCCATAAAATCCATGTTTCATCTTTATTAATAAAAGCAAAGACCATCATATTCCCCACCCCTTTAATTATATGTATACTTATTATGACATAAATAAAAGAGAGTGAGACTGCGAAATCTCTTTTTCTAAAAAGTTTTCGCAGTTCTGCTATGCTGGAAAACGTAACTAGTATTTAAAAAAGGATTATTATAGCGCTAACGTGCTTGTCTGTGAAGTCTTGCCCGTTAGAAAATGTAACGAGCATGTTTAAAATTTCTAGCACGTTAGCTGTTGATTTCGTACAAAATTTAAGTGGAATTAATATAAATCAAAGATTTTTATAGCGCTAACGTGCTTGTCTATGAAGTCTTGCCCGTTAGAAAATGCAACGAGCTTGTTTAAAATTTCTAGCACGTTAGCCGTTGATTTCGTATAAAATTTAAGTGGAACTAATATAAATCAAAACTTTTTATAGCGCTAACGTGCTTGTTTTTGAAGTCTTGCCCGCTAGAAAATGTAACGAGCTTGTCTATGAAGTCTAGCACGTTAGCTGTTAAGCCTCACATATAAATTAAAGTATTACATAAGCTCATCTAATATAAAAAATCCGAGACAAGTTTATGTCTCGGATTTTTTTCTTTAACTATATTCAATTGGAGCTTGATTTTTAACTTTACCTATAATGAATCCAATGATATAACCTACTATTGCAAAAGGAATCCATTCCATCTGATATTGAGCTAGAGGCAATTCTTGCATAAATGCGATATTGATAACCCCATTACTATTAAATACAGAAATGAATGAAATAATTGTTACTAAAGCAACAGCCAATTGTTGTGCAATTGGTGGTGTCTTAACGTATTTACCTAATAGTATTAATAATACAGATGTAATAGCTATTGGATATAATACTAACAATACTGGTAATGAACCTTGGATAACTGTAGTTAAACCTTGGTTTGAAATAATGAAACTGACTAAAGTGAAAATAGTAACAAACCATTTGTATGAAATTTTTGGTAAAATTTCATGGAAGAATTCACTAACAGATACAATCAATCCTGTAGCTGTTGTTAAACAAGCTAATGCTACAATAATACCAATTAAATACTTACCGAATTCACCAAATGATACTTGAGCGGCAGTTGTTAATAGATACGTACCAATATTTTGACCATTATCATTTAATTCTTTCAATGTTGCATCTGAAATGTTCATATGATTTCCGATCCAACCTAAAGAAATATAGATAAATCCTAGCGCAATTGCAGCAATTACACCTGCCAAAATAGTTTGTTTAAATAATCCCGTTTCTCTTGTAACACCTTTACTCTTAATTGCTGTAATAACAATCATAGAGAATGCAATAGCAGCGATCGCGTCCATCGTTAAGTAGCCTTCAACGAACCCTTTACCAAAACTAGTAGCACCACTACTGTAAACTTCCATTTCTCCAGGAACGACAGGTTCTCCACCTATGCTGAAGAAAGCTTTAATGATTAGTAAAACAATTGAAATAAGTAGTACTGGTGTTAAAACAGCACCTACTTTATCTACCATTTTACTTGAGTTGAAACTTAAGTAAAATACGATAGCAAAGTAAACTAATGAGAAAATAAATAATGCCATTGAACTATTTGTGTCGAAAATTGGCGTGATACCCATTTCAAAAGATGTTGCTGCTGTACGCGGTATAGCGAACAACGGCCCAATAGTTAACGAAATAGCAACAAGTAATACGACAGCAAATACTGGATGAATTTTACCTAAAGAAGCTCTATATCCTTTATCTTCAATAGAACCGGCAATAACACCGATAAGTGGTAAGCCAATCCCTGTAATTACAAATCCAAAAATAGCTGGCCAGAAAAATTGACCGCTCGATAAACCTAGCGCAGGAGGAAAGATTAAATTACCTGCTCCAAAAAATATCGCAAATAACATAAAGCCTACTACAAAAATATTCTTATTCATATGTTAAACTCCTTTTACAACTTACAATAATTTATATTTTATCATTGGAATTAGGTTTCGTCCATATGAAATTTCTGAAAATTATAAATATATTTTAACTTATTACAACGTTTATTAAATAGACTGCAATAGTAATTTTTTTAGTAGTGGTGATAATTGAGCAGGTAAATTCTCAACACCTTCTACAAATAAGCTTTGTCTACCATAAATATTATGAACTGTATTTCTTATACTCTCATCAATAGTGTCTTGATTTAAAAATACATTAAATACGTAAACGCCTTGCTTATCTGCTTCTATAACAGCTTCGTGAGTATCAATAATACCATCCTCTGCATAATCAAATGCAGAAGGTTCACCGTCAGAAAATACAATTAAAAACTTCTGTTCTTCTGATCTTTGTAGTAATTGTTGTGTTGCAACCCGTAAAGCTACCCCATCTCTATTATCATCTTGAGGTTCAAGTGTCATAATTCTTGCATCATTTTGTTTCATTGTAGATTCGTTATATAAAATGATTTCATCAATTGTGTTCGGTTGGTTAAATTTATCTGCTTCGAAAGCATCTTCACTAAAGCCAAGTATTTCATGTTTAATATCTAGATTTTTTAATGTTTCATGGAATAGTACTACACCTTTTTTAGTTTCTTCCATTTTGTCATGCATACTAGCTGAAGCATCAACTAAAAGTGTAAATGTAGCATCTAATTTTCTACTAAATGCATCTTTTTTGAAGAATAATTTGTATTGGTCATCTATAAACCAATTAAGTAAATTCTTTTGTAATCTACCTTTAGTTAAATTTTCTCTAACGTCACTATATTGATGATTCATTGATTTTTGGATAATACTTGTTAAATCTTTAATTTCAAATTGAACACTTTCAACTGCTCTTTTATATGCTTCAACATCTTCAGGAGAAATTTCTGGTTTGTTAAATGTTAATGAAACATTCTTGTTTACACCTTTTAATTGGTAAGGATTATTATTGCCTTGAGACCCACCTTCTTCGTCATCAATCGTATCGTTAGATCCTTTACCTTTTTTCTCCATCATATTAGTCATATCATCTGAAGCATCGCCTTCTCGCTCATTATCTGTCAGCACATCGCTATTTTCACCTTCATGAAGCTCCATTTCTAAATAATGATCGCTATCAGATTGACTATCGGCTGTTTTAGTTTCAGCATCTTCAGTTACGATGTCCTCTTCGTCATGCACAGTTTCGCTACTATCGTCCGTTTGTGCAGCATCTTGACGCTTAATATCCTCAAGTGTCCATTCTTCCTCGTAAGACGCGTATATGCGCTCAGGAAGATGATAGTATTGGTTCAGCATATCTTCTTTTAATAAATAATCAACGAGCACCATTATGCTTACTGCTAAGTCGTAACTGTCTTCTGAAGTTTTTAAATTGAAAATTTGCGTTAAGCGATTGAAAACTTGAACGAGGGCATCATCAAATTCTTCAGTAATACTAATGTTATTAATGAAGTTTTCGTTTAAGATAGCATGTTCAATCGTTAGAAATAGCAAATCAGTATATGTTGTTTTCGTTTGATAAACTTGTATTTGGCTATTGTTTTGTCTTTTCTTAACGTTTAAGCGTTTATTAAACAGCTTTTTAGTAACTGGTCTAGTGTCCATGATGATACTAGATAATCTATATTCTTCAATTAGCATAAATAATTGCTTGAAAAAATCCATATGGTCAAACGTTTCATCTAATACTTCTTGGTAAATAGAGGGGTCTGTATGTTTGAAGCCAATCGTATCTAACATAATATCAGATTTTAATCCTGCATTTGTGATATCTTCTGGTCGATGTAACCAGTTGAAACTCACATTGCATATATTATGAATGGGATCATAATGTTGGAATTTTTGGAATGCAACTTTTACATTTGGATCTTCAAGTAATAATTTTGCTAAGTCAGTTAACATCATGATTTGTTGTGCATCGATTTGTTCATCATTGAATAATATAAAACGATCACTCATGTTATTCTCCTTACTCGAAAATTAATTCTATTGCATTTTGTATTGCTTGTTGTTCTCTTTCGTCATCAATTTTATCTATAATAGCGCGTTTAATCGCTCTTCTAACTGGTATAACGGTAGCTAAGTCTGCAAGGTCTAACAACGCTCTTATACTCGCTGATTCTTCTGAGATTTGTCCTTGGCTAGACATGACTCTCAAATCTTTATTGAATTGGATAATTGAATCGATAAGTTCTTCATCGTTTAATTGACTTTGTTCTTTGATGATAGTCTTAAGTGTTTCTCCATCAATGTAGTCTATATCTAATACGACGAATCTATTTTTTAAAGCTTCGTTCATTGGTAATGTTCCAATATAACCTACGTTAATTGCAGCAATAACAGAAAAACCTTCTTTAGCTACGATAACTTCTCCTGTAAATGGATTAGTTAATGCTCTTCTGAAGTCTAATACTCCGTTTAAAATTGGTAACGTCTCAGGCTTCGCCATATTGATTTCATCAATGTATAATAATTCGCCATTCTTCATTGCTTTAATAACTGGTCCATCAATAAATACAATTTCTTGGTGACCTTGTTCATTTGTTTCGATTGTTTTAAAACCAAGTAAACTTTCAGCATCTAAGTCTACAGAACAGTTTACAGAATGCATCGGTTTATTAATGTCTTGTGCGATTGTTTCAGCTAATTTCGTTTTACCAGAACCTGTTGGCCCTTTTAGTAAAATATTTTTATTTAATTTAATCATTGATAAAGCATCTTCATATATTGTTTCATCATTGTTAATGTATTTGTTTAATTTGCTCATTGTGTACTCCTTTATATACTAATAATAAACTTAAAAAGGGAGTGGAACAGGAATCATCTCATTTTTGAAAGGATTTCATTGTACCACCCCAGCATGGAGGACTAGGATAGAAGCGTGATTTCAATCCTAGTCAACTATTGCTAATATAGTCAATGAGGTTGAGACAATTAAATTGTCCCAACCTCTGGTTTGTTTTTAATTCAATCTTTATAGTTCTTTAAAATAAGTTTTGAAATATCCACCAACATGCCCAGAATTATCTATAATTTGATAATATTCTTCTGTTTCATTCACGACATCATAAACTTTTCCTACTGTTAACATATCGGATACTTTAAATTTTTCAGCATCAGTATGAACGACTTCTACCTTTTTTATAACGTGATTTTCTTTCCAAGTTTCATGTAACATAAATAAACGCTCCTTTAATTCACTGTGTCTAATGTAATTGTATAAATCATGCCTGTTATATCGCGAATAAATAATGAAATCATACCTTCTTCATGTTGTATGATTTGGTGTTGCATATCAATATCTTTAACATGTTCAACTATTTTATCGAAATGTTCGACATTATCAATTGTGATTGCAACTCTATCGACAGGTGGATGTGAAGATTTAAGTGGATGTGGATAATCTATTAAATGTAATTCTCCTCCATTACCACCTGGACCAATTTTGAAGACGATAGCAGATTCATCATCTATTGTCTTGTATTCAGCATATAATTGCAACTCAAAAATACTTTTTAATAATGAACCTGTTATTTGAGTTTCTGGCGATTTAACCATGATTGGACCGATTCCTTGTATTTGATGAAGAGGACTTATAGGACCATCATCATAAGCAGTACCAAGAGGCACTCCAGCGTTCTTTTCATCTGAAATTAAATAAAATGAATGACCATTATTATCGTAAAACCTAAACATATGTTTACCATTTAGTTGTTGAACCGATTCATATTCTACTTTGTGGTCATCAAATTGTTGTTTATATTCATATAACGCAAAGTCTGTAGGAACACGTAAAGCAACACCATAAAAATGCGTGTCCGGCTCTTGATCCTCACCTTTATATTGTTTATAAATAATTCTAGTACCGGGAGCTAAATGTGCATCACCGATATGTAAGATATTCGTTTCTTTGTTTAATAGAGTATTTAAACCTAATATATTTTTATAAAATGATTCAGTCTCTAAAAGATTGTGGGTCCATAATGTCACACTTCTTAATCCATTCATGAATATCTCTCCTATAATTGAATTCCTATAAATTATACCAAATTAATTATAAATATGACAAATTAATCAGTTTAACAGTTAGAATTAAATTTTGATGAGAGGGTGAGTTGGTCGAATGTTGCAAGACGAGGTGCACGTGCAACATAAAGCCCTCGAATGTTGCAAGACGAGACGCACGTGCAACATAAAGCCTTCGAATGTTGCAAGAGAAGGTCCACGTGCAACATTCCACTTCCCACACTTCAACTAACACAAATAAAAAACCACAACGGCTTTGATACCGTTGTGGTCACTATATTACAGTAAATTAAGATTCTAATAATAAATCTTCTGGATTTTCAATTAGGTCTTTGATTGTTTTTAGGAAACCTACTGCTTGTTTACCATCGATGATTCTGTGGTCATAACTTAAAGCAATATACATCATTGGTCTGTTTTCCATACGTTCTTTATCAATTGCAATTGGTCTTGTAACAATTGAGTGCATACCTAAAATAGCAGCTTGTGTTCCGTTAATAATCGGTGTTGACATTAATGAACCGAATACACCGCCATTAGTGATTGTGAATGATCCGCCCATCATGTCATCTAATCCTAATTTTTTGTTATTAGCTTTAACTGCTAAGTCATGAATATCTTGTTCGATTTCTGCGAAGTTTTTCTTATCACAGTCTCTAACGTTAGGTACAACTAGACCTTCTTCTGTAGATACAGCAATACCGATATCGTAGTATTGTTTTAATAGTAAATCAGTACCGTCAATTTCAGCGTTCACATCTGGATATTTTTTCAATGCTGCTACTGATGCTTTAGTGAAGAATGACATAAAGCCTAATCTTGTACCGTTATGATCTTCTTGGAATTTATCTTTTTTACGTTTACGTAATTCCATAACGTTAGTCATGTCTACTTCGTTAAACGTTGTTAACATTGCTGTATTATTTGATACTTCTAATAATTTCTTAGCAATTGTTTGACGTCTACGAGATAATTTTTCACGTACAACCGGTTTAGATGGGTTTTCATTTTTCTGTGCTGCTGGTTGACTTTGTTTTTCTTGTTGAGCTGGTTTAGAAGGTTGAGAGGCTTTTTCTACATCTTCTGGTCTAACAACATCTCCAGCTTGTGTTTTCACTTTGTTTAAATCAATGCCTTTTTCACGTGCAAGTTTACGAGCTGATGGCGTTGCTTGTACACGGTCGTTTGAACTAGCTTCTTCTTTGCTAGTATCTTCAGATTTAGCAGCGCTTTCTTTAGGTGCTTCTGTTTGTTTTTCTTTATCTTTAGAATCTTTAGACTCGCTGTCATCACTTTCTTTTTGTTCACTTGAAGTTGAACCTGATTCACCTTCAGAAACAATCGCGATTACTGATCCAACTTCAACAGTGTCGCCTTCTTCTGCTTTAATTTCAGAAAGTACACCTGATACTTCAGAAATAACTTCAACGTTTACTTTATCTGTTTCAAGTTCAACAATATTTTCACCTTGTTCTACTTGATCTCCAACAGATTTCAACCATTCTGAAATCGTTCCTTCTGAAATTGACTCTGCTAACTCTGGTACTTTTACCTCTGACATTATTTATTTCCCCCTAATTATGTTTTAAAGCTTCTTCGATAACTTTACTTTGTATAAGTTTATAAATTTCTGCATCACCTTCTGCAGTTGCAGAACGAACTTTACGTCCGTGATATTCTAGGTTAACATTTCTATCTTTTAGAATACTTTGCAATTGTAAGCTCACAAAACTCCAAGCACCTTGGTTTTTAGCTTCTTCTTGTGCCCAGCCTACAGTTTCTAAGTTTCTAAATTCTGAAAGAACATTTTTTATCTCTTCTTTAGGGAATGGATAAAGTTGTTCTAATGCAATTAAACAAAGCTCATCGTTAGGATTTTTTTCTAATTCAGCTTTTAAATCAATGAACATTTTTCCTGAAGCGATAATCACTTTTTTAATTTTAGTTTTTTTGTACGGTTCAACTAAAATAGGTTCGAATTGACCTGTAGTAAATTCATCAATTGGTCTAGAAACAGTTTTGTTTCTTAGTAAACTTTTTGGTGACATTAATACTAACGGTCTCATCTTATCAGTGTTTAAATATTTAGCGTGTCTTCTTAACAAATGATAATAGTTTGAAGAACTAGTTAAATTAGCAATTGTCATATTATTTTCACCAGCTAATTGTAAGAAGCGCTCTAATCTCGCTGAAGAGTGTTCTGGACCTTGTCCTTCGTTACTATGTGGTAAGAATAACGCTAAACCACTTTTCTCTCCCCATTTAGCATTACTGTTAGCCATGAAGTTATCAAAAATCATTTGTGCCATATTCGCAAAGTCACCGTATTGTGCTTCCCAAATATTAAATGATTCTGGATTATCTACGTTATAACCATATTCGAACCCAACAACAGCTGCTTCTGATAATGGAGAATTATATATATCAAATGATGCTTTACCATTTGGGACATGATGTAAAGGAACAAATAGTTTTCCATCTTTTTCATCATGTAAAACAGCATGTCTTTGAGCGAATGTTCCGCGTTCAGAGTCTTGTCCTGTTAAACGAATTGGCGTACCATTTTGTAAAATCGTTGCAAATGCTAATTGTTCTGCATGAGCCCAATCCACAAGACCATCTTTTTCGAAAGGTTCACGTCTTCTATCTAAGACTTTATTAAGCTTTTTAAATACTGTAAAGTCTTCAGGATAGTCAAACATAGCATCATTTATAGCTTTCAAATCATCATAGCTCGCATTTGTTATTTCATAATCTTGCCCTTGGCTAATCTTATCAGGCATTGTCATTTCTGGATTATCCATTTCAGCATCTTTATCAATTTTATCGTGAGCTGTTCTTAGTCTTTTAGTAACGTCATCAAAGATTTCATTCATTTCTTCTTTAGTAATTAAACCTTGATCTACTAATTCTTGCCCATATTTTAATTCGATTGAAGGATGTTCTTTAATAGCTTTGTACATCATTGGATTCGTGATTGAAGGTTCATCCATCTCGTTATGCCCATAACGTCTATAACCAACTAAATCTATGACAAAATCTTTATTAAATCTTTCTCTAAAGTCCATAGCCATTTCAATAGCTTTAACAGTTGCTTCTACGTCATCAGCGTTAACATGGATAATTGGTAAGTCATAACCTTTTGCAACATCAGTAGAATAAGTAGTTGAACGTCCATCTTCAGCTTCTGTTGTAAAACCAATTCTGTTGTTTGTAATAATGTGTAATGAACCACCTGTTGTATATCCATCTAAATTGCTTAAGTTCATGGCTTCAAAGTTAATACCTTGTCCAGGGAACGCAGCATCCCCATGAATTAATACAGCTAGTGATTTATTTAAATCTTGGCTTGGTCTACCGGGATCAGCTGTTGTATCTTGGTTAGAACGCGTCTTACCTAATACGACAGGAGAAACGATTTCTAAGTGACTTGGGTTGTTTGCTAAAGTTATAGTTTGTTCTATTCCATATTTGCTTGTCGTTTTTGTTCCACCAAGATGATATTTTACATCTCCAGTCCAACCTGCTGTGATTTCTAATGATCCATCTTTAGGTAAAAAGATTAAAGGATTTTTATGCATAAATTCTGAAATCATCATTTCATAAGGTTTTTCTAGTACATGTGTTAAAACGTTTAATCTACCTCTATGTGCCATCCCAATTTGAATGTTTGGAATTTTAGCAGCATTTGTACGCTTTAAGATACGTTGTAACATAGGTACTAAAGTATCAACGCCCTCAATTGAGAAACGCTTTGCACCTACAAAGTTTTTATGAATATATTTTTCAAAGCCTTCAACTTCTGCTAAGCTTTTAAGTAATTCAATTTTTTCATCTTTAGATATTTCAATAGTGTTTGTTGATTCTATATATCTCTTAAGCCATACACGTTCTTCATTATTATTAATGTGTGTATACTCAAAAGCTATAGGACCTTGGTAACATGAAGTCATATATTCTATTGCTTCATATGCATTATCAAATTCACCATCAAAATGGTCAGATACTATACCAGCTGGTAATTTTTCTAATGTTTCTTTAGATAGCCCAAAGTCTTGATGTGTTAGCTTAGGTACATTTTTTCTTTCTGGACGGTATACTGGATAGATATCAGCAGTTAAATGTCCATATTGTCTGATATTGTCTATTAAACGCATAACACGTTTAACACTTGAATTGTCCACCCCTGTACCTATTTTTTGGCCAGTGCCTGTATTATTACTCGTTATTTCATCGAATAACACTTGCAAGTCTTCTGGGACTGACTCCGGATCATTAACGTAATTATCATACATTTCTAACATTAACCCTAAGTTAGTTCCAAATCTTACAGGTGCTTCGACATGATTATCATTCTTCATGTTCCACCCTCCAAGAAAATTATAAACCGTTTACATTCCCATTTTAGCACTTAACCGATTTATATTAAAGGCTAATTTACCATTTATGGCAGTTTATTTCCTATTTTACTTATTGATGAAAGTATCCTTGAAAATTACTGATATTTTAGTATATTCATCGACTACACTATCAACTTTCACAATACCGTCATACGAGTTGACTAATTTCTTAGCAATAGATAATCCTAAGCCATTTCCACCTTCTTTTCTTGAACGTGATTTATCGACTCTATAGAAGCGATCAAAAATAAATTCTAGGTCTTTTTTAGGTATACCCATTCCGTGGTCAATTATATCAATTGTGATGGTTCTATTTTTTAAATTTGTTTGTATTTCGATATTTTTATTCTTTTTGTCATATTTCATGGCATTATCCATAAAAATAAGTAACATTTGTTCAAAATGGAATCGATTAATATTCATTCTGATCGCGTCATAATTAGATTTAAAAGCAAAAGAATAGTCAGGGTGTAATTTACGTAATGATTTGATTCGTGATTGTATTTCATAATTAATATCCACGATATCATTATCATCACTTGCGCTTGTTCTTGAATCCTTAGATAGTAATAATAATTCTTCCACTAATTTCGTAATTCTTTCCATTTCTTCAATGGAAATATCCAATGATTCTTCTAATACTTCTGGGTTGTTTTTTCCCCATCTTTGAATTAAGTTCAAATGCCCTTGAATAATCTGTAATGGTGTTCTTAATTCATGTGAAGCATCTTCCACAAATTGTTTTTGTTGATCAAATGAAACTTCTAGCTGTTCCATCATGTTATTGAATGTTTGGATCATATCGTCTGTTTCTTCATAATTAGTTGGTACTTCTAATTTTTCTTGGAACCCATCTCGACGAATTTGTTTCATCTTATCTGAAAGTATCGTAATTGGTTTCGTAATTTGTGATGAGAAAATATAACTTATTATTGCGATAAGGAATAAAGCAGTTAATCCAAATATACTGGCTAAAATAATCATGAATTTAATAATGGCGTCATAGCTATCTAAAGGATGAACGATTGCTTCATAGCCATTAAAGTAGCTTGTATTAATTGGACTATAAACGACTAAATAAGATTTGTTATCGACATGCATTTCATATATTTCTACTGATTTAACACGTTTAAATTCAGGAGTATATTTCAATTTGTCATTATGTGTTTCTTCAAACATTGGCTTACCAAATTTATCAAAAAGTATCATTTTTTGATTGTCTGTTATCGTCGCGTTTATATCAGTTGAAGTAATTTGTCCTAATGTCTTAGATTGAAGCAAATTAACGGTATCTTGCGCGCTTCTCGTTGCAGTTCCAGTTTCTTGGTCTTTTAAATATAAGCTAATAAAATAAATGATAAACATACTAAACAATGCGAAAATGATAAATGTAATCGTGGTTGTAAGCATCATCCATTTTGTCTTTAAAGATTGTTGTTTCATGAACGTATCACGTACCCCACTCCTCTAACCGTTTCGATGATGTTTTCCTTTTTGAACGGTTTCAATTTATTTCTTAAATAACGTATGTAAACATCTACTACATTTGTTTCCACTTCTGACTCGTAGCCCCAAACATGATTTAAAATTTGTTCTCTCTGTAATACATAATTTTGATTTTCAGCGAGCAATAATAATAATTCATACTCTGTTTTAGTTAAATCAACTGATTCTCCACCTATATAAACAGAAAAAGCATTTTTATCGATTTTAATATCATTAATTTCAATAGTACTAGTGTCAGATTCTAATGTTACATTTCTACGTATAATAACTCGGATTCTAGCTAACAATTCTTCAATATCAAAAGGTTTAACTATGTAGTCATCAGCACCATAATCTAAACCGATGACTTTATCATAAGTGTCACCTTTAGCAGTAATCATAATGATAGGCGTATTTTTTTCTCGACGTATACGTCTACATACTTCTAGACCGTTCATTTTAGGCAACATTAAGTCCAATAGTATACAATCATAATCGTCAGTTAAAGCTTGATTTAGCCCGCTCTCACCGTCATAACATATCTCTACTTCATAATCTTCATGTTTTAATTCTAATTCTATAAACCTTGCTAAATTTTGTTCATCTTCAATGATGAGTATCTTTTTCATGATGACACCTCAAATTTTTTAATTTTTTTCACTTTATAATTGACAATCGTTCTCAGTTAGTTATAATAGTAATTGGAAATGATTATCAATGAAAGAGTTCCCCCTCTAGTAAAAGATAACATTTTCAAGTTTCACATGCTCATTATATATGAGCAAAACTATTTTATCATTTAAAATAGTAAAAAATTAAATAACTAATTGACATTCATTCTCAATTAGTTATAATAGTAATTGAAAATGATTCTCAATCAAATAAAAGAGTTCCCCCTCTAAGTATGGATTGAACATTTTCTATAACCCCCTTTTATGCCCATAAAAGTAAAACGTCCTAGTGATTCTGTCCAAATCACTAGGATGTTTTTTTAATATCTAATTTATTTTTAAGCATTAATTGAGCTAAAAGAATACAAACAATACCTCCAATAATACCTGCGATAATATCAGTTGGATAATGGACTCCTAAATAAACTCTAGAAGTAGATATCATTAATATAAAAATGACACATATTCCTGTTAAATAAGGTTTCATTGAACGTTTTGAAGCTCTAAAAACAATGTACATAATCGAGCCGAAAAATGCTGTTGAACCCATTGCATGTCCACTCGGAAAACTAAATCCTGAAATATCAATTAATCTCAGTAATGTTGGACGTTCTCTATCGAAAACATTTTTCAATAGTGGATTTAAAGTACCTGATAGAATCATTGTTAATGCAAAAAATAATGTTTCGATATTTAACCTTTTTAATTTAAGATAACAAATAATTAACAGTGATAAAGCAATCATTGCCCATACTTCTCCAACTTTAGTGAAACCAAGCATAATAGAAGTTGTAATAAAACTTTCTGTAGAATATATAAAGTTATAAACTTCGTTGTCTATCCACTTTCCTAAACGTGATTCATGAAAGAAAGCTATAACCCCGAAAATCAGGCTAAATATTAGTATTAATAACGTTCGATTAGCTTGGCTCATATAATACCTCCAATATTATTGAATATCAGATTCAATTTTGTTGAATAATGATTCTTTTGTATAACTTTCTTTAAATTTAGACATATTTTCAATCAACGTTTCACGTTCATTTTCAAGTTGATCTAAATTTCTAACTAATGTATTTTGATTCACTTCTTTTTCTTGTATAACTTTAGCATAACCATTTTTTTCGAAAATTTTAGCATTATCAATTTGGTCACCACGAGATTGGTCTAATCCTAAAGGAATTAGCAACATAGGTATTTTTAAAGTTGCAAACTCATAAATAGCATTTGCTCCTGCTCGACTGATTACTGTGTCAGAAATAGCGTAAAAATGCATAAGTTCTGATGAGACAAATTCGTATTGAACATAGTGATCATTTTGAATGCTTTCATCTTTATGACCTTTACCTGTTAAATGTATAATTTGATATTTTTTAGTTAAGTAATCTAAATTTTCACGAACAGCTTCGTTTAATATTTTAGAGCCTAAACTACCACCCATAACCAATAGAACAGGTAATTTATCATTAAATCCTGTTATTTTGTATCCTTTTTCTTTCTTACCATCTCTTAAGTCTTCTCTAATAATTGCTCCAATGAAATCTGATTTTTCTTTAGGAACATATTTTAATGTTTCTTCAAATGTTGTATACATTTTATTAGCAAACTTCATTGATATTTTATTAGCTAAACCTGGTGTTACGTCAGATTCATGAATAATAGTTGGTATTTTTAATGATTTAGCAGCGATGATTACCGGCACGCTTACGAAACCACCTTTAGAGAATACTAGATCTGGTTTTTCTTTTTTTAATGCTTTGCGAGCATCTAATACACCTTTTAATACTTTGAATACATCTTTTAAGTTTTCAAATGACAAATATCTTCGCAATTTACCACTAGATATCGAAATATATTTAGTGTTTTTTGCTGAATCAGTTATCATATCTTTTTCAATACCATTCTTTGAACCGATATAAACAGTTTCGATGCCACGTTGTTCAGCTTCTGGAATGAGTGCTAAGTTAACAGCGACGTGTCCAATTGTTCCGCCACCTGTAAATGCTATTTTTTTCATTTTAAATCTCCTTCTAATCTATCAATTTATAATACGCATAAAATGGTGCATTTTTATCAAATGGAAATTCGTTCGATTCATGTTCTCCAATAAATTTAAAATCAAATCTACTGAATAAATTTTGAGCACGTTTGTTTTTTGAGAATGTATCAGTCAATATAACTTTTACATTATTTTCGTTAGCTACGTCAATAGCAAATTGCATCATTTTATCGGCTATACCTTTAAACTCTGGGTTAGTAGCCATTCTGTGAATGACTACAGCATTATCAATTGGTACAGGCCAGTTAAATTGCTTATACCAATCTGCTTGTGATTGGTTGATACAAACATAACCTACCACTTCATTATTTAACTCATACAAATATAAATGACCATTTTCTATATCGGTATAGAAATCTTTTTCTAAAGGATATGCTTCATCCCATTGTGGATTATCATCTGACTTCATGATGGATTTTGCCATATTTGTTAGTTCATTAATGATTTCCATATCTGAATGTGTTGCTTTTCTCATTGTTGATCCCTCACTTATTGATGAATGTATTTAATCGTATCATCTAGTTGAATGTCTTCTTTTTGAATTTTATTGCGCATTAAGTCAATAAATTTTTCTGTTGTTTTATCTGTAAATATACCATCATCGTTAAGATTATGATCTTGTTGGAAATTTTTAACTGCGCTTTCTAATTCACTATCATAGTTTTCATTTTCATTGCTTACATTATACCCTAACGCATCTAGCCCAATCTTAATTGATTTCACTTCTTTTGCTTTATCACCGTTTTGGAATGATTTTTTAGGACTTATAATTTCAATTTCTTCATATTTAGGTGCCTTGATTTCCTTATTAGGTTTAATTCCTTTTTTATGAATATAAGATTTATTTGGCGTCAACCATCTCATATTTGTATATTTTAATATAGATGAATCATCAAATGATTGATGACTTTGTCCAATGCCTTTACCGAACGTTGTCGTTCCAACTACATCAGCAATTTTATAATCTTGTAATGCCCCGGCGAATATTTCAGAAGCACTAGCTGAACCTTTATTTACTAATACTGAATAATTCATATCATCGATACCTGACATTTTATCTTTTTCAGTTTTTACTGCTTCAGGTTTGTCTCCTTTTGTCTCTAGATAAATGACTGGTTTGCCTTTATCAACGAAAAGGTTAACACTCGTGATTACTTCATCTAAAAGACCACCAGGATTGTTTCTTAAATCTAATACGACATGTTTAACATTGTCTTTTTTAGCTTTTTTAATAGCTGATTTAAGTTCTTCTGTTGTCTTTTCCTGGAATTTAGAAATAGAAATGATACCAGTATCATCTTTTTTCTTATAATCTACACTCGTAACATGTATTTTATCTCGTTTAATTTCTACATCAAAAGGTTCTTTACCTTCTCTTTTGATTGTGAGTGTAACTGTTGTGCCTTTTTTACCTCTTACTTGGTTAACAATTTCATTCAACGATTTATTCTTAATAGATTTGTTATTAACTTTAGTGATAACATCTAAAGACTTAATACCAGCTTTTTCAGCAGGAGAATCTTTCATAGGGCTTGTAATGCGTGCATAATTATTATGAGATTCCATCTCAGCACCTATACCTACAAAGTCTCCAGAAATTTCTTGATTATAACTTTCAGTATCTTCAGCAGATATGTATTCACTGTACGGATCATTTAAAGATTTGACCATTCCATCAATTGCACCTTTAGTCAATTTATCCTCATCAACATCCTTATAATAATCACCTTCAATTTGTTCATATACTTTTTCAATTTTATTAATGTTCTTTTGTTTATCGTTGCCATAATTTAAGCCGAATTTATATGAAGCAAATGTAACAACAGATGTTAAAAATACTGTTATAAATAAAAGTATGAGTAATTTATACAGTGGCATTGTTATTTGCTTATCATTTTTGTCATTTGATAATTTCATGATCTCACAACTTTCTTGTCAAATATAATTTATTTTAACAGTTTATCCAATCAAATAAAAACACTTTGGTGCTCAAAACACCAAAGTGTAAACTTTTAGAACTTTAACCATTCTTCATACGATTCGTATAAATCATCAAATACGCTCATTGGTTGAGTAAACATTACTTCTGTTTCTAAATAGTCTGAGAGTGTATGATAATCATTTGAAAACTTCGGAAAAGATAAATCTTGAAAAATTAAGTCTGCTAATTTTCCCATTTCGCTGTTTTCATTACGTTTTGTTAGTGCGTATTGATAAAATGAATACTGTTTCATTTATTTCATTTTCACATCTATTGCTTTAGTTTCGCCTTTTTGAAGACTAGTTAAAGATTCGATATTAATTTCTTCAGCATCATCAGTATTAGTAATAATAACTGGGCTGATAGTAGATTTTACTTTTGAATCGATCGTATCGATATCAAATTTTAATAATTCTTGTCCCTTTGTAACTTTATCACCAGTATTTACAAGTGCCTCAAATCCTTCTCCACCTAGTTGAACTGTTTCTAATCCAACGTGAACTAAAACTTCAAGTCCATTTGCTGCTTTAACACCTACAGCGTGATTTGAAGGTTTGAATACATTAACAACTTCACCGTCAAAAGGAGCTACTACAATACCTTCTGCAGGTTTGATACCAAACCCTTCACCCATCATTTTTTGAGCGAATACTGGATCAGGTATATCTTCTATTGCTACATACTCACCTGAAATTGGTGCAAATACTTCTACATTTACGTCTTTTGTCTTGTTACCGCCAAATAATTTTTTAAACATGTTAATCGTCTCCCCTGTTATTTAAAATGATGTACTAAATCTCCGTATCCTAATTCTTCTAACTTTTCATACGGGATAAATTGAACTGCTGCAGAATTAATGCAATATCTTAATCCACCAGCTTCTTTAGGTCCATCGTTGAACACGTGACCTAAATGACTGTTAGAATCTTCTGAGCGTACTTCAGTTCTAACCATGCCATGTGTTTTATCCACTAGCTCAATAACTTCTTCGTCATTTAACGCTTTAGAAAAGCTAGGCCAACCGCAATCTGATTCAAATTTTTCTTCAGATGTAAACAATGGTTTTCCGGATAACTTATCTACATATATACCTTTATCAAAATGATTCCAATATTCATTTTGAAAAGGTGGTTCAGTACCATCTTGTTGTGTTACAAGGTATTCCATTTCATTTAATTCGTCTTTTGATTTTTTTAACACTTTAATTCCCCCAATGTTTTTCTATAAAAGCTTTACGACCAGAACCTTGTTGATAACCTTGATAATGAGCCGGGTTCTTCAAATAATAATCTTGATGATGTTCTTCGGCTGGATAGAAATTCTTATAAGGTTTCACTGGTGTAATTACGGGTTTATCAAAAATTTGTCTCTCATTTAGTTCGTCTATTTTATTTAAAGCTACTTTCTTTTGATTTTCATCATGATAGAAAATTACAGGTTCATAACTCTCTCCTCTATCGAAGAATTGCCCTTTATTATCAGTAGGATCAAAAGTTTTGAAATATATATCAAGAATAGCTTCGAAATCAGTTATATTCTCATCATATTCAATTTGAACAGTTTCAACATGTCCAGTTTGATTTGTACATACCTCTTCATAAGTAGGATTTTCAACATGACCACCGCTATAACCAGAAGTCACTTCTTTAATGCCAGGGTATTCGTTGAATGGTTTAACTAAACACCAAAAACATCCACCCGCTAAAGTTGCATATGCCATTGTTGCGCCTCCCTTGTTGATTTACTTTAACTTAATATCAAAATACCATTTTTTTGCCGAAATATCTAACGTTTGAATTTGGATTGCATCAACATTATCGATATCTATCTTATCTAAAGATAAATATATAGTTTCTTCTTTTGGATCGATATTTATATATTCTGGTAAATCACTATACTTTTTAATTTGAGATAATACAAAAGGATTTGAAATATTTAATTTACCAATATCTATTGATTGTATTTTAAATTTAATAGTATCTTTATTTACTTTTGTAGGTATTGTATCTAACTTAATGTTAATATCCCTATTTAAAACTTGAGTCGTCGTATTAAAAATTAAGTCATTCTCCGTTATTTCTGTTTCGATGTCATAATCTTTTAAAGTGGCATTCATAAGAGATTGTAATTCTGCATTATTAAAAGAAACAGTGAAATCTTTGGACGTCTGTTCATTTGATTCATTTACAGGTTTAGATGAATCAGTTATTGAAGTGAACACATAAATAATCGCTATAAGTATTAGAACAATAAGAATAGTAAAAGCATAAAACCAAAAGCGATTATTCATCCAATTTTTATTTTCCATAATAAAACACGCCTATAGCACCTTCACCTGTATGTGTAGAAACAACTGGTGTCGTAATTGCTGTATCAAAGTTATGAATATCTTTTTTTTCTTTAATTGAATTCATTAATTTATTCACCAAATCTTCTGCATTTGCATCAGCTATACCGACTTTGATGATTTCTTTAGTTTCTAAGAATACATCTAACTCTTTAAGTAAAAATTTAACGACAGCGTTTTGAGTGCGAGCATTATGAATCATTTCTATCTTTCCGTTAATGAGTTCGCCAATAGGTTTAATGTTCATCAATGAACCTAATAAAGCTTTAGCTTTACCTATTCTTCCACCTTTAACTAAATTATCTATATTACCGATAACAACAAATAAACGCATGTTAGATTTCATATTTTCATGTTCTTTAACAATTTCTTCTGATGAATAGCCTTCGCTAATTAATTTAACAATCTCTTCTACTTGAAATCCATATGCTAAAGAAATGAATTTACTATCGATAACAGTAACTTTTGTTTCTGTCATTTGGCTAGCTTGTTGAGCTGCACTAAAAGTACCAGATAATTCAGATGTCATATGAATGCTGATGACTTCTGAACCGTCTTCTCCTAATTTATCGTAAGTTTCAACTAACTTACCTATTGCTGGTTGGCTCGTTTTAGGTAAGTTTTCAGCTTCTCTCATTTTCAATAAGAACTCTTCAGAACTGATTTCTGTTTGGTCTTCGTAAGTAACACCGTCAATTACTATATTTAAAGGTACAACACTAATATCGTGTTCTTCTAAATAATCTTTTGGCAAATCCGTAGTTGAATCAATAACTAATTTAATTTTATTCATTGCTTTTCTCCTTTAACGATTGAACAGAAAGGCTAATTTGATCTTGAACAAAGTGACTAACTTCCTGCATCGTTTTATCTTCAAATATTGATGGGTCAATAGGGTCTAGTATATGTACATAGACATCACCAGGCACCATTTTTCTTGATTGATATTTCTCCATTATTTGAGATGTACCGTATATTGCTACTGGCACAATTTTAACTTGAGCAGATTTAGCTAATTTCAATGAACCAGCCTTGAACTCTTGCATCTCTTGGCCTTTACTTCTACTACCTTGAGGAAAAATCAATAAAGAATGTTTTTCTTTTAATTTTTTAATACCATCTTTAATCATTTGTAAACTTGCTCGTCGATTAGAACGATCTAAGTAAATACAATTTAATTCTTCCATCCATGGTTTTAAAAAAGGGATTTTTTCAACTTCTTTTTTTGAAATAAAACCAAAAGGTTGTGGTAATTGATTAATCAAAACGGGGATATCAAAATTACCTTCATGATTCGATACATAAAGCACTGGGTCATCTAGAGGTTCTGTACGACCAGATAAATGTACCTTTACGCCTGCAGATTTTAATATTTTTTGAGACCATCTCTGTGCGTATAGAAATGTCATTTCATCTTGGCTTCTAATATCGTCTATTTGGTTTTTCTTTTCTTTAAGTTTAGGTAATTGAGTTGATACAAGTGCAGCATAACCGATAATACAACCAACTGTTCTAGCCATTCTTAACATATTATTTTATCCTTTCCAAGTGCATAAAAGTATGTGGAAGTATGTTTTTTTCATCTAATTCTCCTGCTTCAGATGAAATTACATTCCATTCATTAAAGGTATAAGGTGGAAAGAATGCATCTCCTTGAAATTTATCTTCTATTACAGTTACATACATATCGTCCACACGTGACATCATTTGTTCATATAAACCTTGCCCACCAAATATAAATATATGGCCTTCTAATTGGTCTATTTCATCGATTGAATGAATCACGTCTACGCCTTCGTGATAAAAAGATTCATTAGAAGTTAAAACAACATTTCTTCTATTCGGTAATGGTTTACCAATTGATTCGAATGTTTTTCTACCCATCACAATTGTATTACCCGATGTTAAATTTTTCACTCTTTTTAAATCGTTTGGTAAATGCCAAGGCATTTTATTGTCTAATCCTATTACTCTATTTTGATCATGACATACAATAATTGATTTCATTTAAATTCTCCTTTAAACCGCTATAGGTGCTTTTATACTTGGATGTGATTGATAATCTTGAATTTCTAAATCTTCATAATCTATATCGAATAGTGATTTTTCTGTATTGATATTTAGTTTAGGTGGATTGTATGAAGACCTTGATAATTGTTCTTCAACAGCATCTATATGATTTTTATAAATATGAGCATCACCGAATGTGTGTACAAATTCTCCTACTTCAAGATTACACTCTTTAGCTATTAAATGTGTTAAAAGACTATAACTTGCTATATTAAAAGGTACACCTAAAAATATATCAGCACTTCTTTGATAAAGTTGGCAACTTAATTTACCATCTTTTACGTAAAATTGGAATAATGTATGACAAGGTGGTAAAGCCATTGTATCTATCTCAGTTGGGTTCCATGCTGAGATTATATGCCTTCTAGAATTCGGATTATTTTTAATATTATCAATTAAAGTTTGAAGTTGATCGAAGCTTTGTCCGTTTTGATCTTTCCAATCTCTCCATTGTTTACCGTAAACATTACCTAAATCACCATATTTACGCATAAATTCATCATCATTTAAAATTTTATCCTTAAAGATTGCGAGTTGTTCTTTATATTGTTCATTAAATTCATCATTAACTAATGATCTTCTACCGAAGTCTGTCATATCTGGGCCAGTATATTCATCACTCTCTATCCATTTCTTAAATGCCCACTCGTTCCAGATATTATTCTTATATTGCAATAAATATCTAATATTAGTATCGCCTTTAATAAACCATAATAATTCAGTGGCAATTAATTTGAATGAAACTTTTTTAGTTGTAAGTAGTGGAAACCCTTCTGACAAGTCAAATCTCATTTGATGACCAAATATTGAAATTGTACCTGTACCAGTTCTATCGTCTTTATTTTCGCCTTCATTTAATACTTTGCGGCATAAATCGTGATATGCTTCATCAAAGTTATTCATACGAGCACCTCTTTTTAATCTTTATTCTTCTTTTCTATATTAACGAAAATACTTATAATTTACTACTGATATAATATAGAAACTCCTTTGATATTTATGTATAATAGAGATAAATATAATAACCATTACTTTAAAGGGGGCCATCTCAATGAATGAAATATTTGCTACTTTGGGATTATTTTTATTATTATGTTATATGATTAGTATGTGTATCACTGAATAAGTAATGATACGCACGCATATTTAATGTGTCATTTCATTTAAAGTTAAAAAACAGAGAAAATCCTTTATTCATTTTAGGGTTTTCTCTGTTTTTTTGTTATAAGGCTTGTTTACTATTGTTTACGCGTAAGCCGTAATGCGTTTTCGAACTTTTTCGTAAGCATTGTATAACATTTAACTCTTTAAATAATAAACTGTCAAAGCGCGCCTTTAAAATTAAGTATTTATAGTGTTTTATCGGTTTATATTCTTGTATTTTAAGAATATTATTAGAAAGTTCACCCATTCTATCACTTTCTATTAAAGTTTTTTCGAACATGTGATCTAAATATAATATATCAACTTTTTCTTCATTCAACTTAACCCAATTATTATAATCTTCATTTATAAAATGAATTCTTTTTAATTCGTTATTGTTGAGTTGTAGTTTCATACCTTCAGAAATTACGAAATGAATTAAAGGGTGTTGTTCAATAGAAAATACGTTAACGTTTGGAAATTGCTTTAATACTAAATAGCTATCTCTACCAAAACCCATTGTTCCATCAACAAAATTAAATGAACTTTCTTTACTCGTTATATGATTTATCATTTCACTTAATATGGGTTGCTGTTGATTTTTTACCATATTTAATTTTACTTTCGCGGTATCTAAATGAAAATAAATTGGTATTTCTGAAGTGAAATATAGTTTTGGACCAGTATTTTCAAATACGATAACTGGTGAGTCATTAGATTTAAAAATCTGTTTTATCGTTAATTTTTTACGTTTTATAATAGAAATGTTTTGTATGTATTTATTTTTATTCAGCAAATGAAATGCATCTTCTACCTGTTTGTAGAGAGATGCATTTGTTTTTACTGAAGTTGTTATGCGTAAATTAGTCACAATATTCATCGAATGCGTCTTTTATATCCATACAAATTTCTTGGATATCTCTTCCTTCAATATGTTCACGTGGCATAAAGTATTTTAGTTCATTTCCTTTAAATAAAGCCATTGAAGGGCTTGAAGGAACTTGCGCAATGTATTCTCTCATTGTTTCTGTTGCTTCTTTATCTTGACCAGCAAATACAGTGGCAGTTCGAGATGGTTTTTTATCATTTTGTAAAGCGACTGTTACAGCTGCAGGTCTTGCTAATCCAGCAGCACAACCACATACAGAGTTAACAACTACAAATGTTGTTTCATTTTGCTCTGCGTCTTCCATATAACCTTTAACTTGGTCAGGTGTTTCTAAGCTTTCAAACCCTTGCTCAGTCAATTCGCTTCGCATTGGTTGAGCTAATTCTTTCATATATTGTTCATATGCATTCATATTAATTCTCCTCTCTTTTTCTGTTAGCCATTTGTTTCCAAACAGAACCTAAAGCAGCTTCGCCATTTTCAATTCTTTCAATAGCCATTTGAACTTGTAATTTAACATCAAACGCTGGATCATCTTGTCTATTCTTAAGCGCTGGTAAAGCAGTTTCGTCACCTTCATCAAAAATAAACATCGCTGCACGCCATCTTACGATTTTTTGTGGGTCTTCTAAAGCTTCAATCATAACAGGTAAAGCTTCTTTAAAGCCTAAATCACTAAAGCAATCTCCAGCTGTTCTTCTTACTGCTACATTTTTATCTTTCATAGCTTCATATAAATAAGGTAATGTTTCTTTCGTCTCAATCATACCTAACAATACAACAGCCATACGTCTAATTTGTGGCTTTTCGTCATTAAGTGCGACTTCCAGTAATGGGTAGTCATCTTCAGTTGGCGTTGGAAAATCATTTAACATTCTTAGACGTGTTTTCCAATCTTGTTCTTGTTCGAATTCTTCCTTACTAACATGGATGAATTGTTTTTCTGGAATTGTAATATCTTTAGTTAAAGCTTCTTCAACTAAATTTTCAAGAATTGATTCTGGATATAATGCAAGAATTTCTTCTTGTACAGTTTCCATTACATCATCTAATTCGCCATAACGGATACCTAAATCATCCCATTTTCTTAAAAATACAACGTTGTCCTCATCTTTAGTTGCTTTTAACATACTATCAATATAAATCTCAGGTAGCTGTTTTCTTTTTTCTTCATTCTCTGTTGTTAATTTTATTTGATAAGGAATACCTTTAAATCTTAATACTTCAGCTTTAACTTCCCCGTAATGTTCATTGACTTTAGCTTCTTGTTCTTCGTTATCATCTTCTGTACCAGAAATAGCAGCTGTCACGTCTTTTAATAAAGTATCCCAGTTTTCTTTACCTTTTTTGTCGACTGCAATGAAATCCATAACATGAAAGACTGATCTTATACCGTCTAACTGTAAAATACGATTGATAAATTCAGGGTTGTGATCGTTGACTTCAGTATATGTTTGAGAAGTTCTATCCTCTTTCTTGAATGATAATACGATTTTCATCGTGTTTGGACTTGGTGTTGGTTCTACTCTTACGATTTCCATAATATCCTCCTTATTGAAGTTTGTTTCCCAATTGTTTTATGCGTATACCTATAGAACATTCAGATATACAATATTGATGAGCTTGATGTTTGCCTTGCGTCTCTCTATAATGCGTTTTTAATAAACATCCTTTGCAATATGTCTCCATTAATTGATCTATTTTTTTAATAGCTATTTTTTCATCTTCAACTAAAATAAGCGTCACTCCTTACTTAGACCGTAATTATATCATTAGTATTATAAATTGTGGATTATAAAGCTTATTGCATTTTATAACTTTGACCTTTATAATTGTTAAGTTCGAATATCGCGGTTTCTAAACACCCGCTATATCAAAATTTAGGAGGAACAAAGTTATGTATAATGAATTATTTGGTATTATTACCTTTTTAATCACATTTATATTAATGTTGATTCTATACCGTATATTTGGAAAAACAGGTCTATTTGTTTGGGTTGCCGTAGGTACTATTATAGCAAATATACAAGTTATTAAAACAGTAGAGTTATTTTCAGTGAGTGCAACACTCGGAAATGTAATGTTCGCTTCAATTTATCTTGCAACGGATATTTTAAATGATATATATGGTAGAAAACAAGCTAAGAAAGCAGTTTGGTTAGGATTTTCTTCCGTCATTGTAATGGTTATATTATTACAATGTTCATTAACATTTATACCAGCACAAGAAGATGTATCACAAGATGCATTAAAAACTATTTTTGGTATCGTGCCAAGAATAGCACTAGGTTCAATTTTCGCATATATTATTGGTCAACATTTAGATGTACTATTATTTAATATCATTAAAAAGAAATTTTCTTCTGACAGTACATTCTACATAAGAGCATATGGTAGTACAGCTATTAGTTCTATTGTTGACACAGCGATATTCGTGCTAATCGCATTCTATGGCAATATGCCTGGAACTGTATTATTTGAAATATTTATAACTACTTACTTCCTAAAACTACTAACAACAATCACAAATGTGCCTTTTGGTTATATAGCTAAATCTATGTATCGTAAAGGGGAAATTGTAGAGTAACATTATAAATAGAAGTAAATTAAAATCGCTAATACTTATAAGGGTTAGCGATTTTTTATTGAAATAAGGAAACAGCCTGGGACATATATAAATGTCTCAGGCTGTTTCTTTATATAGGCAGTGGCTGACTGGATTGAAAATATGCTTATAGTAAGCTTTTTTCAATCCTAGCCACCCTTGCCGGAGGAGCGGGCCCACGAAATCTTTTTAACAAAATGAGATTTCTGTTACACTCCCTTCTCTTATAAATTCAAGCAATAAACTTACTTAAATCATCGAGAATATTATTCTTTATCTTCAGATTTTTTACGTCTGAATAATAATGCTAGGCCACCAAATAATGAAGTGATACCTAATAAACCAGCTTGTTTGCTTTCTTCTTCACCAGTGTTTGGTAATACTTTTGCACCTTTATGGTCTTTATTTGAATCAGATTTAGATGGTTGATCTTTACTATTCATATTGCTAGTTGCATTTTGACCATTAGAACTTGTAGTACCTTGTTGTTTCATTGAAGAATTGTGTTTTTCGTGCATTGAACTATCAGCTTTATCGTCAGTATTTACTTTGCTGTTACTGTTGTTATTACTGTTAGTCATACCGTTATCATCTGCTTTATTGCCATCTTTTCCAGCTGGTTTAGTAGTATTGTCTTTACCAGGTTTGTCATCTGCACCAGTGCTTGGCTTGTTAGAACCATCGTCTTTACCTGGTTTGTCGTCTCCACCAGTACTTGGCTTGTTAGAGCCATTGTCTTTACCTGGTTTATCGTCTCCACCAGTGTTTGGTTTATCAGTACCATCATCTTTACCTGGTTTATCGTCTCCACCAGTATTTGGTTTGTCAGAACCATCATCTTTACCTGGTTTGTCGTTTCCACCAGTATTTGGCTTATCAGTACCATCATCTTTACCTGGTTTGTCGTTTCCACCAGTATTTGGTTTATCAGTACCGTTGTTGTTAGAATCTTTAGCTGGCGTTGTGATATCAGGTTTACCATCGTTGTCTTTATCTGTAACAGTTGTGCCGTTTGGATCAGATTCATCTTTATTCGGAATACCATCTTTATCGGCATCTTCATCACCGTCTGGTGTGCCATTACCATCAGAATCAGGATTAGTTGGGTCAGTACCCGCAGCTTCTTCATCTTTGTTGTTTACGCCATCACCGTCGATATCTGGGTCTTGGTTATCCGGTGTACCATCGCCGTCCGTATCTTTCGGTGTTGTGATGTCTGGCTTACCATCACCATCTTTGTCCGTTGGTGTAGTTCCATTCGGATCAGACTCATCTTTATTCGGAATACCATCTTTATCAGCGTCTTCGTCGCCATCAGGTGTACCATTTCCATCAGAATCAGGATTTGTTGGATCAGTGCCTGCAGCTTCCTCATCTTTATTATTCACACCATCACCATCGATGTCTGGATCTTGGTTATCAGGTGTACCATCACCATCTGTGTCTTTTGGCGTTGTGATATCAGGTTTACCATCTTTGTCTTTATCCGTAACAGTTGTACCATTCGAATCAGACTCATCTTTATTCGGAATACCATCTTTATCAGCGTCTTCGTCGCCATCAGGTGTTCCGTTACCATCAGAATCAGGGTTTGTAGGATCAGTACCTGCAGCTCCTTCGTCTTTGTTGTTCACACCATCACCATCGATGTCTGGGTCTTGGTCATCTGGAATACCATCATTGTCAGTATCCTTAGGATTTGTTACTACAACTGGATCAGAAGGTAACGAAGTATTCGGTGTTTCAGCTTTATCTGTTGCTTTTGCTGTTATTTCACCTTCAGGTAAAGGTTTTGTCGGTGTAATCACAACATTACCTTGATCATCAGCCGTACCTTCACCAATTTTGTTACCGTCTTTATCGAATAATTCAACTTTAGTGCCCGGTTCAGCTTTGACTGTTATTGGTTCTTTTGTACCACCTTTACCAGTTAAATCAGTTTCGATCACAGGTTTACCAGGCGGTGTAGTATCTGTTGCTTTTATCGGATCAGAAGCTTCAGAAGTATTTGGCGTTTCAGCTGTATCTGTCGCTTTCGCACTTACATTACCTTCTGGTATTGGTTTTGTCGGTGTAATCACGACATTACCTTGGTCATTCGCCGTACCTTCTCCAATCTTATTACCATCTTT
>NZ_JAJNHH010000020.1:0-36304 GCF_022386955.1 Mammaliicoccus sp. A-M4 | reverse complement strand
CTAGGCCGGCTAAATGGTGGAGAATGACGGGTTCGAACCGCCGACCCTCTGCTTGTAAGGCAGATGCTCTCCCAGCTGAGCTAATTCTCCAATTAACAATACTGCCCGGCAGCGTCCTACTCTCGCGGAACGTAAGTCCAACTACCATCGGCGCTAAAGAGCTTAACTTCTGTGTTCGGCATGGGAACAGGTGTGACCTCTTTGCTATCGCCACCAGACAATGTTGTTTCGTTTTTGTCTTACTTTATATATTATATAGAGTTAGTTTATGTTTTTCAATAGTAAATTTTACACCTTGTTAACTTTCTTTACAAAGTTTTCGAATTCACGTCCGCTTGTTTTCAGCGACCTTTATATAATACCCAATTTATATTCTTTCGTCAATGCTTTTTATGAAAAAAGTTGTTTTTTTAATAAGAAAACGTTTTAACGCTTTATTTATGTCATTTAATACCAAAAATAAAGGCAATAACCTTATTATTAAAGGTTATTGCCGAACATAAAATTATTTTTGTCTCATATATGGGAATAATAGTACATCTCTTATTGATGCTGAATTTGTTAATAGCATAACTAAACGGTCAATACCAATACCTAATCCACCTGTCGGCGGCATACCATATTCTAATGCTTCGATGAAATCTTCATCCATTTCATGTGCTTCATCATTACCTTGATCTTTTTCTTTCACTTGTGCTTCAAATCTTTCACGTTGATCGATTGGATCATTTAATTCTGTAAATGCATTAGCGTGTTCTCTACCAACTATAAATAGTTCGAAGCGATCAGTAAATCGTGGATCTTCTGGATTTTTCTTAGCTAATGGTGATATTTCAATTGGATGTCCATAAATAAACGTAGGTTGAATTAATTCTTCTTCTACTTTTTGTTCGAAGAATTCATTTAAGATATGACCATATGTCATACGATCTTCTACTTCTATATTATGTTGTTTTGCTAATTCATGTGCCTCTTCATCAGTTTTAACTTCATAGAAGTCTACTCCTGTATATTCTTTGACAGCATCTACCATGTGCCATCTCTTCCATTTTGAAGCTAGATCGATTGTTTCTTCTCCATATTGAATTGTAGCAGAACCAAGTACTTTTCCAGCTATTGAAGCGACCATTGCTTCAGTTAAATCCATAATATCATTATAGTCTGCATAAGCTTCATATAACTCTATCATAGTGAACTCAGGGTTATGTCTCGTTGACACACCTTCATTACGGAATACTCTTCCGATTTCATATACTTTTTCTAAACCACCAACAATAAGTCGTTTTAAGTGCAATTCAATTGCTATTCTCATGTATAAAGTAGCATCTAAAGCATTATGATGTGTAACGAACGGACGTGCTGAAGCACCTCCTGCTATTTGATGCATCATTGGTGTTTCAACTTCTAAGAAACCTTTTTGGTTCAAGTAATTTCTCATCTCTTGAATAATTTGGCTACGTGTAATGAATGTTTTTGTTGATTCTTCACTTGTAATTAAGTCTAAGTAACGTTGACGATAGCGTTGTTCAATGTCTTGTAAACCATGATATTTATCTGGTAAAGGTCTTAAAGACTTAGTTAATACTACGAATTCTTTCGCTTTAACAGATAATTCACCAGTATTTGTCTTGAACATAACACCTTTAATTCCAACTATGTCTCCTAAATCAGCATGTTTCCAAATTTCAAATTGTTCTTCACCGACTTGGTCTTTACGAACATAAATTTGAATTTGTCCTGTTATATCTTTAACATGAGCAAATCCTGCTTTACCTTTACCTCTTTTAGTCATCAAACGTCCAGCTATAGCAACTGAAGACTCTTCTTCTTTTTCTTGAAGTTCTTCTTTTGTAAATTCGTCCCATTCTTTATGTAAAGTAACAGAATCTCCGCTTCTTACAAATTTCTGCCCGAATGGATCAATACCTAAATCTCTTAATTCTTGTAGTTTTTCTCTTCGAACCAACATTTGGTCATTCATTTCTTCTGACATGATCTTCCACTCCTTAATTAAATTGCACTTATTTCTTGTTGTTGCTCTTCAACAAATTGTTCAAGAATACTTACTAACTCATCTCTTGTATTTGTTTGATTTATAACTTTTCTAACTCTACCTCTTACATCTTTTAAGTACCATGAAGCATGTTTTTTCATTTCCTATTTCCCACATGGTCTAACCTCTTTCTTTATTATACTTTACTACTTGTTCGTCGTTTGGCAATAGCTCCCAAATATATTTTTTGGATATTGGTTCAACAACATTTGAGGCGATATCATTAAGTGGTACCATCACAAATGCTCTTTCTGTCATTCTTGGGTGTGGCACTTCTAAGTCTGGTGATTGAATAACGGATTGATCATATAATAATATATCAATATCAATGGTACGTGGTCCCCATCGTTCATTTCTAACACGATGTAATTGTTGCTCAACCATCATACATACTTTCAACAAGTCTAATGCTTCTAATTCAGTTGAGATTTCGATACACATATTCAAAAAATCAGGTTGTTCTGTGTATCCTACCGGTTTTGTTTCATATATTGGAGATACTTGCGTTACTTTGATACCTTCTTCTGAATTTAAAAATGTAACAGCTTGTTCTAATTGAAGTTCCCTCTCTCCTATATTACTTCCTAAACCTAAATATGCGGTATGCATTTATCTCTTCCTCACGATCTCAATACCAACACCATTATAATGTCCCGGAATTGGCGGATTATTTTTCGTAATCTTTACTTTAGTTTCCAATACTCGATTATAGTGCGAAAATAATTGTTTTGCAATACGTTCTGCGAGATGTTCAATTAATTGTACTGGTTCGCCTTCCATTATTTCTTTAACAATCTCGAATACTTCACCGTAGTTTACAGTCTTTTCTAAATCATCTGTTTCTCCAGCTTCAGATAAATCTAATTTCAATTCTAAATCTACTAAAAATATCTGCCCTAATTCGTTTTCAGCTTTAAATGCTCCATGATATCCATAAAAAGACATGCCATCTAGTATAATTTTATCCATATTTTATATCCCTTTCAAAGCATCAATAGTTTGCGCAACTCTTTTATTCATTTTTACGTTGTGTACGCGTACAGCATGAATACCTTTTTCAATTCCAAAAGCTGTCGTTGCTGCAGTTGCTTCATCACGCTCTTTCACATCTATATTTCCACCTAGTAAATCATTGATGAGACGTTTTCTACTTGTAGCCAGCATCACTTTATAACCTGTTGCTACTAATTCATCTAACCTCGACATTACTATACGTTCTTCTTCTCTTGATTTAGCAAATCCAATACCAGGATCTAACCAAATATTTTTTTCGGGTATTCCTGCTATTTCTGCTTGATTTGCTTGTTTCAATAAAGATAATAGCAATTCATCCATCACTGGCATTTCTCGGTTGCCGTCCCCATTATGCATTAAAATAATTTCGGCATCATATTTCGCAACAACATTAAATATTTCAGGGTCATATAACCCAGCCCATTGATCGTTAATCATCGTTACACCACGTTTTAACGATTCTTCTGCAACTTGGCTTCTAAACGTGTCTACCGATAATTGAACATCTAAATCATTTAATGCTTCTATTACAGGTATAACTCTATTCAATTCTTCTTCTGTCTTTGCTACTTTAGTATGTCCAGGACGTGTTGAAACACCGCCAATATCTATAATATCTGCACCTTCACTTATTAATTGTTCAGCATGTGCTCTAGCATTTTCAACACTATTATAAGAACCACCATCAGAAAAAGAATCTGGCGTCACATTTAAAATACCCATAACTTTCGTATTTTTCACAATAGAAAACCTACCTTTTACATAGATAAACTTATTATAACAAATTTAAAAAATCACGCCTAAATGAAATAACTTATTTAAGTTATTTATTCTAGACGTGATTCGTAATTAAAAGTTAATACATTATAAAATTATAAATGATTAGTCTTCAAAAGCATATAATGGTGTAGATAGGTAACGTTCACCGTTACTTGGTAATACTGTAACAACTGTTTTACCTTCACCTAATTCTTTTGCTTTTTTCAATGCAGCTTTTATAGCAGCACCAGATGAAATACCGCCAAGAATCCCTTCTTCTTTAGCAACTCTTCTAGACATTTCCATCGCTTCTTCATTTCCTACTTTAATAACATCATCATAAACTTTTGTATCTAAAGTGTCTGGGACAAACCCTGCACCTAAACCTTGTAGTTTATGTGGTCCTGGGTTTCCGCCACTTAATATAGCAGAATCTTCAGGCTCAATAGCTACGATTTGGATGTTAGGGTATTTTTCTTTAAGCACTTTACCTGCACCAGTTAATGTTCCGCCTGTACCGACACCAGCTAAGAAAGCATCTATTTCTGTACCTTCGAATTGTTCAACTAATTCTGGACCAGTTGTTAATTCATGAACTTTAGGGTTTGCTGGGTTTTCGAATTGTTGTGGTTCAAAATAGCCTTTTTCTTCTTTGAGTTCTTTTGCTTTTTTGATAGCACCTTTCATTCCTTCAGCTCCAGGTGTCAATACTAATTCGGCACCATAAGCTTTTAATAGCGCACGACGTTCACTACTCATTGTGTCCGGCATAACAAATACTGCTTTGTAACCTTTTGCAGCTGCTACCATTGCTAGACCGATACCAGTATTACCAGATGTAGGCTCTATAATAGTATCGCCCGGTTTAATTTTGCCTTCTTTTTCAGCAGCTTCTAACATCGCTAAAGCGATTCTATCTTTAACTGAACTACCCGGGTTTTGATATTCTAATTTTACATAAACATCTGCCGAACCATCTTCCACTACTCTATTTAATTTAACAACAGGTGTATCTCCAATTAATTCAACAATATTATTTACTCTCTTAGCCATTTATAATTCACTCCTAGTCAGTATTTTCAATTTCATATCTTAGTTTCTTTATCGGATATACTTATTATAACAAAATACGCCTTAAAGTGAAAGTATTTACTAAATTACTTTTTACATTTATTTTTTAAGTGACATTAAATCTTCTTCTGTAAAATTATATTTCGTCCTACAGAAATGGCATTCTACTTCAGCTCCATGATCTTCTTCTATCATTGAGTCGATTTCTGCCTCTCCTAAACCTTTAATTGCATTTAAGAATTTTTCTCTTGAACAATTACATTTGAACTCTACTTCCATGTTATCAATTATTCTTGTGTTTTCTTTTCCTAACACCGTTTCAATTAATTCTTCTGGTGAAAGGCCTCTATCTATCAATTTAGAGACAGGTTCCATTTGATTAATTTTTTCTTCAATCGCTTCAATCGTTTCTTCAGAAGCACCTGGCATAAGCTGAATAACAAACCCGCCTGCTGCTTTAATAGAATTATCTGGGTTTACCAGTACACCTAGTCCAACAGCTGATGGAACTTGTTCACTCGTAACAAAATAATAAGTAAAGTCTTCGCCAAGTTCTCCCGAAACAATCGGTGTAGAACCTGTGAAATAGTCTTTTAGCCCAATATCTTTTACGACGCTTAACATACCATCTGTACCTACTGCACGTCTTACGTCCAATTTACCTTGATCATTTAACGGGAAATGAGTTTGAGGATTTTGAACATAACCTCTAACTTCACCTTTAGCATTAGCATCTACCATAATTTTACCTATAGGTCCGCCTCCGTCGATAGTAATCGTTAATTTCTCTTCATTTTTTAACATTGAACCCATTATCACGCCTGCTGTCATCGATCTTCCCAATGCAGCAGAAGCAGTTGGCCATGTGTAATGTCTTGTTTGAGCTTCTTGAATTGTATTTGTAGTCTGTACAGCAAAAGCACGTACTTCATCATTAAATGCCAATGCTCTTACTAAATAATCTTTTGTCATAAATATACTCCTTCTTTAAAAAAAGCCCCTCTCAATCAAACTATTGAAAGGGACTTGTATAAATTTATTCTTTACGATCTGTAGGTTTATTGTCACCTAAATCATCGATATTTGGTTCTTCTTTATGTGCTGGCTCATCATTAGATTTTTCTTCATCAGATTCTTGTTCATCTTTCGAATTATGAGATTCTTCTTTTTTAACCTCTTCGTAAGATTTACCAATTTTGTCATCTTCGACATCTAATGTGCCTTCTTGTTGTGTTAAGTCACCTTCATATTTATCTTCGTCAGGTTCATTGTCTTCTTCTAAGTGAGAATCATCGTATTTAACTTCTGGTAATTTTCCTTCGTTAAATAATGAGTGGATTTGTTCAGCGACTAACGTTTCTTCAACAAGTAATGTTTTAGCAATTAACTCTAATTGAGATTTATGCTCTGTAAGAATTTGTTTACAACGTTCATATTGTTCTTTAATAATACGTTGTACTTCTGAATCAATTTCATAAGCAATTTGATCTGAATAATTTGGTTCAGACTGCATATCTTTACCTAAGAATACTTGTCCACTGTCTGAGCTACCGAATTGTAACGGACCTAATTTCTTACTCATACCGTATTCTGTAACCATCTTACGTGCAATACTAGTAGCACGTTGGAAGTCGTTATGTGCACCAGTTGATGCCTCACCAAAGTTAATCTCTTCAGAAACACGACCACCTAATAGTCCAACTATTTTATCTAATAGTTCTGGTTCAGTCATGAAGTAACGATCTTCTTTAGGTAACATCATTGCATATCCACCAGCTTGTCCGCGAGGAACGATTGTTACTTTATGAACCATTTCAGCTTCATCTAATACACAACCGATAATTGTATGTCCCGCTTCATGGAAAGCCACAATATTTTTTTCTTTTTCGGAAATAACACGTGACTTCTTGGCTGGTCCAGCGATAACTCTGTCTGTAGCTTCTTCTATATCTCGCATATCAATTTTAGTTTTATTTGTACGAGCAGCAACTAATGATGCTTCATTTAATAAGTTTTCTAAATCTGCACCTGAGAATCCTGGTGTTCTTTGTGAAATTGCTTTTAGGTCTACTGTTTCATCTAAAGGTTTATTACGAGCATGTACTTTAAGTACTGCTTCACGACCTCTAACATCTGGACGACCAACTTGAATTTGTCTATCAAAACGTCCAGGACGTAATAATGCTGGGTCAAGAATATCAGGACGGTTAGTAGCTGCAATCATAATGATACCTTCGTTTTCACCGAAGCCATCCATTTCAACTAATAATTGGTTCAGTGTTTGTTCACGTTCATCGTGTCCACCGCCAACACCTGCGCCACGTTGACGACCTACAGCGTCAATTTCATCAATAAAGATGATACATGGAGCATTTTTCTTAGCATTTTCGAATAAGTCACGAACACGGCTTGCACCGACACCAACGAACATCTCAACGAAGTCAGAACCACTTATTGAAAAGAACGGTGTTCCAGCTTCACCTGCAACAGCTCTTGCAAGTAAAGTTTTACCTGTTCCTGGAGGACCAACTAGTAAAACACCTTTAGGTATTCGTGCGCCCATTTTCTTGAATTTACGATTATCTTTAAGGAAATCTACAATTTCCACTAATTCTTGTTTCTCTTCGTCAGCACCTGCTACATCAGAGAATCTAACGCGTTTTTTCTGGTCGTCATAAAGTTTGGCTTTTGATTTACCAAAATTCATAACGCGGCCGCCACCGCCACCGCCGCCTTGCATTTGGCTTAAGAAGAATATAAATAAAAATGCAATAATTAAAACAGGGATGAGTGTCGTTAACACACTTACGAACACACTTTGTTTTTCTTCTTCTTTGACATTGAATTTCAAGTCACTTTGCTTATCGGCTGTTTCTGTAATTTTTTTCAGATCATCTTGGTTGTTAAATAGGATTGAAGATGTATATTTTTCATCTTTACCTTTTTTTAGTTCACCGCTAACCATATAAACATTTTGTTCTGGTTGAATAGTTAACGTTTTTAAATCGCCTTTTTCTAACTTCGTCATAAACTCATTATATGTAAGTTGTTTTGGTGATTGTCCGTTGCCATTAATGAACTGGAACACACCAAATAGGACGATAGCTAAAAGCGCAATCATTAATATATTTCGAAAAGCTTTTTGCATTCAATTTGTCCTCCTACTCAATTAATAAAACTAACAAAAATTTTACCACATTTATAATTTCACACGCTAGTAATTAACCTTACTTAACTAATCATTCATAGATTTCAGGTTTTAACGTTCCAATATACGGTAAATTACGATATTTCTCAGCAAAATCTAATCCATAACCCACTACGAATTCATCTGGAATTTTTTCGCCGACGTATTTAGCTTCAATATCCACTTTACGCTTCATTGGCTTGTCTAATAGTGTCACAATTTCAATAGAATTAACATTTCTGTATTTCAATAAATCAACTATTGAATTTAAAGTTGTACCCGTTTCTAAAATATCTTCGATGATAATCACATCTCTATTTTCAACTGATGTACTTAAGTCTTTTAAAATTTTAACTTCTCCAGTTGATTCTGTTCCACCATGATAGCTTGACACATCCATGAAATCTATTTCTAAATGCGTATCAATATTTTTGATTAAATCTGTCATGAACATAATGGACCCTTTAAGGATTCCTATACAAATAGGTGTTTTTCCATTATAATCTTCTGTGATTTGCTTTCCTAGTGTTTTGCATCTTTCTTGAATTTCATCTGCAGATAAAACAACAGACTTAATCGAATCTTTCATTAAAAGTCATCTCCAATATAAGTGATAGTTAATACATTTTTAAAGTTAGAATCAATCCAAATATCCCCTATTGCTACAATATCATCCTCGTTAACAATAATCGGACAGTAATCACGTTTATGTATATCCATCTTGTTGTCTATCATGATTCTATTTACTTTTTTGTGTTGTTTATTTCCCCGGTTATAATACTGAATACGATCTCCTGGCTCTCTTGTTCTTACAAATAAAGGAGACGATAATCGTTTAGCTTCAATCACCCAATTCCCAAATATAAATTGCTCATCATTATCAATATATATAGAATTTACATTGAACTCAATATCTTTACATAGTAATAATTTATCATATGCTACAATAAACTGCCAATCATCAGATACTGGAATAACGGATTGTTTTTTTTGATTATGAAATATGTCGAGCCATTCTCGATAAGCCTTCATACTAAATTGACGTTGAACATACTTTCCTAACAAATTATCGAGAATCTGAATTTTTATAAGTGGGTTTAAATCATTAAATTTATGACGGTCTATTACTATTTTAGACCCTTGAACAACCTCATTGTTTATAAACACTTGTGCTTGTTGATTTACTAAATCCCGAGCATCATCCATCCATTGGTTCAATGTAACTAAATGAGAAGTTGATAATTCATCTCGTTCATCAACTATAGGTAAAATATTGTTGCGAATATAATTCCTTGTATATTTAGTATCTTGGTTGGATTGATCTTCAAAATAAGTAAATTGAGTTTCATGTTGATATTGTCTTAATTCTGATTTGGATATATTTAAAAAAGGACGTATGATTTTATAACCATTTCTAGTTTGGTTTTTAGAAATACCAAGTGAAGATCGACCGATTCTACCTGAAAACAGTCGGTATGCTATGGTTTCTTTTTGGTCGTCTAGATGATGTGCTGTTAATAAAATCGTACTATTGGTTTCTTTCATTATTTGATCAAACCATTCATATCTCATGTTTCTAGATACATCTTGAATACTTTTATTTTGTTGCACTACATCAGACAAGTCTAATGTTTTAATATATATTTCAATATTATGTTCTTCACAAAATTCTTCAATAAATTTCGCTTCATCTTGCGACTCTTTTCTTAAGCCATGATTTACATGTAAGCAAATCAATTTTTGGTAAGTGTGTTTGTACGTCGTATTTAGTAAATGTAATAACGACATACTATCTATCCCAGTTGAAACAGCCAATGCTAAATTATCATCATGTTCCCAAGTTATCTCGAGCATTGTTACACACCTCAATCTATAAATTCAATTGATTATCTCAAAATAAAAAGAGGCTCAAGTTATTAGCCTCTTTTAGTTATAATCAATTATCGTCTTGCACCTTTACCGCCACGACGTGATTCAGTTTGTCTCTTAATAGACGTTAACTTATCCTCACTATCTTTTAAAAAGTTTGATAATTTTTTCTCAAAGTCTTCAGGCTTTGCTTCTTTCTTTGGCGCTTGACGTTTCGGACGTTCTTTAGCTTTTTTAATAGATAAGCTAATTTTGCCGTCATCCGCTACTGTTAATACTTTAACTTCTACTTCATCGCCTACAGATAAATGGTCATTAACATTTTCTACGTAGTTATCAGCGACTTCACTGATGTGCACAAGGCCACTTTTCCCTTCAGGTAATTCAACAAACGCACCAAAATTTTTAATACCTGTAACTTTCCCTTTGACTTTATTGCCTACTTCAATTGACATATTATTACTGTATCCTCCTGATATAATTTCACTTTAACCTTATTATATGCTTCTATACAAAATTATACAACGTCATATATAGATTATTTGTCTTTTTCTGAATCTTTTTTGTCTTCTGGTAATTTAAATATAATTTCACCGTCATTACTAAGGAAATATTCGCTTCTTGCTAATTTTTCAATATATTCTTTATTATTTAAACGTTTTATTTGTTCTTTCAACTCTATTTCTTGATCCTGTAATTTTTCATAAGTTACAGTTTTTTCTTTACGTTCTTGCACTAACTCTTCATTACGATTTTTTTGCAAAAACAACATAATAATCATGATGATAATGATAAGTAGCAAAATTCCACCAAACAAGGTTAATCTTTTTCGTACCACTTGGCGCGTTTTATTGACAGTTTTCTTTTTTTTGTTTTGTGACTGTGTAAATTCATTATCTAAATTTTTAATTTTTTGCGCCATAAGAATACCTCCTTATTTATATAGAATCTTGTATTTTCTCTTCTTTGACAACTTCAAACATTGTTTTTGCATTCTCTTTATTAGCATGCTCAGAAAGCCCTGTTACTTTCACTACAATAATACGATTACCTAATTTAAGTTCTAATTCATCATCTACATTAACATTTGTGCCAGCTTTAGCAGTTTGTCCATTTATTTTAACTCTGCCTTGATCGCTTACTTCTTTAGCTAATGTTCGACGTTTAATCAAACGCGATACTTTTAAGTATTTATCTAATCTCAAAGTTTCAAATCCCCTCTATTAATTAATGCTTTAAGTTCTTTTTCATTTAAACTGTCTAATTTGGTTTTATCATACAACTTCAAAAAGTAATCAGCAAATATTTTTTCCAATTTTTCACGTTTTACTTTTCCTTCTTTTTGTTTTTCTTTTTGCCAAATTTCATGTAGATCATCTAAGCTATCTGCTTTTTCTTCTCCAAACACATGAGGATGTCTTCTGACCATTTTACTCGTTAAAACACCAACTACTTCTCTAATATCAAAGTATCCTTCTTTCTTCCCAATAGCAGAATGCAGCATGACTTGTAATAAAACATCACCTAATTCCTCTATCATATGGTCTATATCATCTTCATCGATTGCTTCAATTAATTCAAATGCTTCTTCAATTATATAACGTTTTAACGTTTCATGAGTCTGCACTTTATCCCATGGACATCCATCTTCAGATACAAGTGTATCTATTGTTTTTTCCAAATACTGAAAATCATTATACATTTCATTATCGTCCGTTATCTTAGGTACAAACAAACTTGTTAAATTAGATAGTGATGCGTGGTGGTCAATTTCATATAATGGACACGTAATAACATCAGCTTCTCCCAATCTTGCATTTGTAACTAAACTAACTATATGTTCGTCTGGATAACGCTCCATTAAAGTGACTTTAACATCAGATGCTACCATTTGATCATAAACTTGTGTAATAATCGTGTTTGTTCTTATATTTAACATCTTTTCTTCTAGGTTTGTACCATCTAATAATGTTAAACCATCGTTTGGATCTATTTTAATCGCTCTAAACATATCATCAAGAAAACTTTTACCACCTAAAATTTTTACTTGAGCATCTGTTTCTAATAGAAATTGAGTCGTCGTTTCTGCCACCATCGGGTCTCCAGGAACTGCATAAATAACCTCTTCATTTCGAGACTTATCGATTAACGTATCTACAATTTCATTATATACATCTATAAAATGATCATGCTTTTCATAAATATAATCGAAGCTTTCCCAATTCACTTCTTTTAATTCATTCACGACAGGGTGTTCTATTGTTCTTGCATATACTTTATCAGCTGATTGTAACGTTCTATATATGCCCAATGGCAGTTCTTCAAGACTATAGTTTCCTAAACCAACAACTGTAATTTGTTGAGACATTGTTTTACTTCTCCTTCATCAATTTATCCATTAAAGGTAAATGTTGACACTCTTCTCTTTTTAATATTTTCAATTTAATTATACCTAATAACACAATAATAACACCAACAATACCCGCTAAAACGAGGACTAACAAACTTGATAGTCTTGATTGAGTAGGAATACTTAGCACTATTTGTACTAATCCAGACATTATAGTTAGCGTGAAGATTACTTTAGCAATAAATAATCCCATGTTTTGAAATCGATATAATTTCATGACGATGATATGCAATGTTAATGCATAAATACCTAAAGATATTACAGTAGCCAAACTGGCCCCAAATATTCCAAATTGCATCACAAATACATAGTTTCCTATGCTTTTAAATAGTAATCCTATTATAAGTGCAATGAGTAATACTGACCGTCTAGCTTTAACTTGTAATAACGCTGTATACATAATAATAAATGTGACAAATACAACCGAAAGCATAAATACACTTAATGTGCCTACTAATTCGTTCGTCTTAAAGAATACCGTATTTAGTAAAGGCAAGAGATTTATTAAACCTGTTGCTGCAGCCATACTGAAAAGTACTGTTATTTTGAGTGACGTGTTAGCATATTCATTAACTAAATGATGATTTTTCTTCTGTAACTCTTCCGTAAGGAGTGGAATGAGTACAAAACTAAATGTAGTCGTAATAATCAGCCCCATTTGAATGAGCGAAGCCCCTCTATCAAATATACCTTTCACTTTTATGCTTTCCTGAAATGTATAGCCAGTATCTTGTAGTAAATGGATTAATGTAAATGAATCCACTAATTGCCACAATATAAGAATCAAATAAGATATGGCATATAATACAGTCATAATAATGACATCTTTTAAATCATTAAAATTTATTTCCCAGGAAAAATGAATGTTTGGCTTTCTTTTCAAATAAAAATATAAAACAATGCTAAAAAGCCCAATAACTGAACCACTTATTGCAATTGTTCCAGCTTGGTAAATTGAAACATCCATGTACATAAATACAGAAATAGCAATAAATATTACAATCACTCTTAATACTTGATCAATTACTTGTGATATCGCAATAGTATTCATTTGGTGTTTCATTTGATAATATCCTCGTACCATCGAAATAAACACGAGTGGTATTAAGGCAATACTAGCCATGCGAATCATAGGTGTTAGTTGTACGTCACCCATCCAACTACTTATAGTAGGTGCAAAAATTAACACCCCTATACTGGTGGTTAGACAAATACTTTGTAACCACCAAAATAATGCTGAAATAGTAGTTTGAGGTCGTTTAATCATCCAACTGCTCATTACGCTAGGTAAAGCATTTAAACTTACTACACTCACAATCGCGACTAATGGGTAAACTTGTTGATAAGCATATAAACCTTCATCGCCTAATATATTTTGATAAGGTACTCTATAAATTGCACTTAATGACTTAACGATTACCATAGTAATAGTTAAGAGTAATACACTATTAAAAATCGGTTTAGATTGCGTCATCATCCACCAAACTCTCATTAATAACTTCTGTTAAGAACTTCAAATCATCAAGCCACTGTTTTGTTTTTTGTAACTTAAACACCATTTGATTATCCGCAACAGCTATTCTAAGCTTTCTACCTAGTGGTTCTGTAACTTTAAATAATACGTCACCTTTCAAGTGGTTTGTTGTATATTCTGAGGTTGTTAATTGAATTGTATTTCCTGTTTCTTTAATCTCGGTAATTCCAAATAAAATACCATTTAATCTAATTCTTACAACATCTAGTAATCGTTCTACTTCTACAGGGTATTCACCAAAGCGATCGATTAGTTCATCTTGCAAGTCTTCTAACTGGGAAACAGTAGTAATACTTCTCATCTTTTTATACATTTCAATTTTTGCTTGTTCATTTTTGATATATTCTGCAGGTATATAAGCGTCAACTTTAACATCAACTTCTAATTGTGGTCCTTCTGATTCAGGTTCTATACCACGTTTGACATTGACCGCTTCTTCTAACATTTGAGAATATAAGTCATAACCAACAGAATCTATAAATCCTGATTGCTGACTTCCTAACAGGTTACCTGCACCTCTTATATTCAAGTCTCTCATTGCAATTTTAAACCCGCTACCTAATTCTGTAAATTCTTTAATTGCTTGTAACCTTTGTTCAGCAACTTCTGTCAGTACTTTATTTTGTTCGTGTAAGAAGTAAGCATAACCTATTCTACTAGAACGTCCAACGCGCCCTCTTAATTGATAAAGTTGGCTTAACCCAAATCGATTCGCATCTTCAATAATCAAAGTGTTAGCGTTAGGAACATCTACGCCCGTCTCTATAATTGTCGTAGTTACTAAAATATCATATTCACCGTCAACAAAATTAAGCATAGTCTCTTCTAACTCACGTTCCGTCATTTGACCATGGGCTACACCTATTCTCGCATTAGGCATAAGCATCGATAACTGCTCACTCTTTTGGTAAATCGATTGAACCCTATTATATAAATAGAATGCCTGCCCACCTCGAGACAACTCTCTTTCTAATGCCTCTTTTACAAAATTCATATTCTGTTCTAATACATAAGTTTGTACTGGGAATCTATTCTCAGGTGGCGTTTCTATAACAGATAAATCTCTTACACCTAACAAGCTCATATGAAGGGTTCTTGGTATTGGTGTAGCTGTTAGTGTTAATACATCAACATTAGTTTTTAATGCCTTAATTCTTTCTTTATGTTTAACACCAAATCGTTGTTCCTCATCGACAATTAATAAACCTAAATCTTTATATTCTACATCTTTACTTAGTAATTTATGAGTACCAACTACGATGTCTACAAAACCTTTTTTAATACCTTCTTTTGTTTCTTTTACTTGTTTAGGCGTTCTAAAACGACTCATCATTTGAATTTCGACAGGATATTCTTGCATTCTCTCTCTAAAAGTTTCAAAGTGTTGTTGAGCCAAGATAGTTGTAGGTACTAAGACTGCTACTTGTTTACCTTCTAACACAGCTTTGAAAGCTGCTCTAATCGCAACTTCAGTTTTACCGTAACCAACATCTCCACAAAGTAAGCGGTCCATAGGTCTAAGTTTTTCCATATCACCTTTGATTTCTTCTAATGAAGTAATTTGATCTGGTGTTGGTTCATAAGGAAAGTCCATTTCAAATGTCATTTGTTCTTCAGAATCAGGTCCATATTGATAGCCTTCCACTTGCTCACGTTCTTGATAAAGTTTTAATAATTCATCAGCAATATCTTCAACATTTTTTTGAACTTTAGCCTTTGTTTTTTTCCATTCTGTTCCGCCTAATTTATTAACTTTAGGCTCTTTATCATCTGAGCCAACAAACTTTTGAACATCGTTCATTTGATCAACAGGTACAAATAATTGGTCTGTTCCTTTGTACTGAATTTTAATATAGTCTTTGTGTATGCCTGAAACTTCTAATGTTTCAACACCTAAATATTTACCTACACCATGATGTACATGAACAACGTAATCTCCGACATTTAACTCTTGATAAGACTTAATTTTCTCTGCATTCGACAGTTTTTGTCTTCTTTTAGATTGTTTACGTTCGCGTGCTTTGAAGAGTTCTTTTTCAGTCACAACAACTAATTTCATGTACGGCAATTCAAATCCTTCAGATAATGCGCCATCTGTAACAACTGCTTGACCACTATTATCGATATGTTCTATACGATCTATTACAGTTGGTATCTTCATGTCGCTGAGCATACTTTGAATTCTCGTTTTGCGTGTTTCTGATTCTGCCAATAAAACAACAGTGAATCCTTGTTTCATATAGCGATCAAATTCAGACTGCATAATATCATATTGTCCATAAAAACGTTGCACTGGTTTACATGAAAACTTGACCATTTCCTCTATCTCTACAGGCATGCTTGCTGTAAATAAAGTAAAATAAGAAATTTTATGTTTATTCAACAAACCAGTAAACGCTGATTCTACAATAAAGCGTTGTCCTATAAACCCTTGCCCAGATTCAATTAAAGATTGCGTGAATTCTTCATTTTCTACATCTAATGAGTTTTCAGTGTCTTTAATTCTATTATATTCATCTACTACAATAAGAGCGTCTTCTGCTAAATAATCTACAAATGTAGATACCTCATCATACATAAATGCAATAACTCGTCTTAAAATCTGATGATCTTTTAATTCATCATCTTGCATTAAAATATTTTGATAAGTGTCTTTCAAATCAGGACGAATTTCTTTCGGTAGTTTTTCACGCGTTTGCTCATATGATTCTTCCATACGTTCTGATAATCTATTGATTTGTTCTGAAGTGAAAATATAATCACTTGCACTTGTTATTTCAACTTCTTCTACATTTTGTAAAGAACGCTGCGTTTCAACATCAAAGACTCTCATACCATCTACTTCTGTATCAAACAACTCAATACGTACAGGGTCTCCAATAACAGGGTATATATCGATTAAGCCACCTCGAATTGAGAATTCACCAATCGCTGAAACTAGGGACTGTCTCTTGTATCCCATATCAACTAATTGCTTAGCCCATTCTTCTAACTCTATATCATCACCTATTTTTATAGATTTATAATGATCTTTCCAAATGGACGGAGGTGTGAGTTGTTTCTTCAAGCCATTTATTGGCACGATAAATAACCCTTTCTTACTTTGAGCAAGATGGGTTAGAGTTCTAACACGCTCACTCATTAAGTCTGGGCTTTGTGTTGAAAATGCTTCAATCATAATATCTTGTACAGGAAATTTAAATACTTCTTCAGGCGGTAATAATTGCAGTATGTCTGCTTCTAATTTATCCGCTTGGTATAAATTATTTGTCACAATGACTAATTGTTTATCGTGTTTCAAATATTGTTCTAGAATAAGCAATGCTTTACTAGATTGATTCAAACCGGTAACGAGTATGTTTTTTTCTCCAAAAATACGTTCTAAATCTTGAAATCGCTCATCTTTTTGTATAATTTCATGAATGACATGTCTCATTCTACTTCACCGTTAAACTGATTCATAACATTAGGAAATGTTTCACCTTTAATTATACTTTCACAAGCATCTGCTGCCCGTTCTATTACCTTTTTCATAGTTATCATTTCATCTTCAGAGAATTTTTGTAGAACATAACTCGGAACACTCATACCGTTAGTCGGACGATCTATACCAATTCGTACTCTATTAAATTTATCTGTTCCTAAATGTTGTATTAAAGACTTCATCCCGTTATGACCGCCAGCACTGCCTTTTTGGCGCAGTCTCAAATGACCTTGTGGCTGATCTAAATCGTCATATAGAACAAGTAAATCTTCAATATCAATATTATAATAATCCATTAGTGGCCTTACTGCCTCACCAGATAAATTCATGAATGTCATCGGTTCAATAAGCATAACCTTTTCACCATTTATTAATCCGATAGTATAGGCACCTTTAAATTTTTGTTTATCTAATTGTAATTGATGACGATCAATCAATTCATCAACTACTTCAAAACCTATATTATGACGAGTTCCGTCAAATTTCTTACCTATATTTCCAAGTCCAACAATACATTTCATGTTGTAACCTCCATATTAATACTAAGTATTTATTATAGCATTTTTACGTTAGTTTTCATCTAACTATACTTATATCATTATAAAATTAGACAAAAAAGAGTCTGAGACATTGATATGTCCCAGACTCCTTTTAAAAGATTAAAGAATTATTCTTCTTCTTTTTCTTCTTTTTCTTCTTTTTCAGCTTCTTGTGATACTGCATCAGCATCTTCAGCTGCAGTTTCTTCAGCATCTTCAGCTGGTTCTTCAGTTGGAGGTACTACAGTTACAACTGCTTCTTCTTTATCGTTTTCGATAGCATATTTATCAGTTGCATCTAAGTCCCCTACTAAGTAACTATCACCGATAGCTAATTCACTAATATCAACTTCGATATGTTCAGGAATAGCGTCTGGAGTAGTTGTTACTTGTAAGTCGAATAATGGTTGTTGAACTACGCCACCTTCAGAAGCACCAACTGCTTCACCTACTAATACTACAGGTACATCAACAGTTAATTCTTGTTTCATGTTAATAGCTAAGAAGTCAACATGAGTGATTTGGTTTTTAAGTGAATCATATTGGTAATCAGAAACCATAACTTTAATTGATTTAGAACCAACACCTAATTCAATAACTCCGTTACGTCCAACTTCACGGATAGTTTTGATGAATTCAACCTCATCAACTTTAACAGATGTATTTTTAGCACCATAACCATATACAACTGCTGGGATAATACCTGATGCTCTTAGTTTACGTAAACTAGAACGAGTTTGTTTACCTTGACGGATAACTGACTTTAATGAAGCCATTATCTTTTCCACCTTTCATTCATGCGCATTAAGCGCTCCTACACTTACCCATCAACATAAATTGTTGCTTGTAAGTGGTTATTTAGTTCATTTAAAAATGAACCGTTTGTTATTATACACGATTAATGACAATTAATCAAATAGCACACTAACTGATTCTTGTTCATATACTCGAACAATTGCTTGAGCTAATAATTCTGCTACTGATAATTCTTTAACATTTGAAGGTTTTCTATCTTCTGGCAATTGAATAGAGTTTGTAACAACTAATTCTTTAATTCTTGAATTTTCAATGCGTTCACGTGCTGGTCCAGATAAAACAGGGTGTGTACAACATGCATAAACTTCTTTTGCACCTTTTTTAACTAAAGCATCTGCTGCTAAAGTAATAGTGCCCGCAGTGTCAATGATGTCATCGATGATGATTGCTGTTTTACCATCTATGTCTCCAACAATGTTCATAACTTCTGCTACGTTAGGTTTCGGACGACGCTTATCAATAATAGCAATTGGCGTTTTTAAACGATCCGCCATTTTACGCGCTCTTGTAACACCACCATGATCAGGTGATACAACAACAGTATTGTCAGGGTCTAATCCTTTTTCTAAGAAATAATTAGATAAAATTGGAACACCCATTAAATGATCAATAGGTATATCAAAGAATCCTTGAATTTGAGGAGCGTGTAAGTCTAACGCGATCATTCTGCTCGCGCCAGCTTTTTCAATAATATTCGCTACTAATTTAGCAGTAATAGGCTCACGACTTCTCGCTTTACGGTCTTGTCTTGCATAACCATAATAAGGCATAACGATATTAATATTAGCAGCTGATGCTCGTTTACATGCATCTATCATAATTAACAATTCCATTAAATGTTCATTTACTGGATATGAAGTAGGTTGAATGATGAACACATCACAACCACGGATACTTTCTTCGATATTAATTTGCACTTCGCCATCAGCAAATCTTTTTACTGTAGACTTACCTAATGGAATACCTACTAAATTTGCAACTTCTTGGGCTAAAGGTTGGTTACCTTCTAGTGAAAATATTTTTAATGACGAATTCTTATATTCAGTATGCAACATTTTTGTTCCTCCGATATCATTTTGACTCATTTTTTTGACGGCTCCTTTTATTTCGTTTTATAGTATCCTTCTTTTGTAGTCTGTCTTGCACGACCTAGTGCTAAGCTTTCATCTGGCACATTATCTGTGATGGTTGAACCTGCAGCTATAAATGCTCCTTCGCCAACTTCTACTGGTGCAACTAGATTTGAATTACATCCAATAAATGCATCATCTCCTATTTTAGTTTGGAATTTGTTTATTCCGTCATAATTAACAGTGATTGAACCACAGCCAATATTTGTTCTTGCGCCGACTTCAGCATCACCAATATAACTTAAGTGAGATACTTTAGCGCCATCTTTCAACACGGATTTTTTAACCTCTACAAAATTACCAATTTTCGTTTCTTTTCCTAGTTCTGTTCCCGGTCTTAATTGAGCGAACGGTCCAACTGTAGAGGATTTACCAACAAATGAATCTGTAATGACAGATTGTTTAATTGTGGCATCATCTTCAATTGTACTATTTTTGATATCAGAATTCATGCCAATCGTAACATTTTTTCCTATTACAGTGTTACCACCGATTCTTGCACCTGGTTCAACTACCGTATCTTCACCTATAGTAACTTTTTTCCCAATATATGTAGTAGCTGGATCGATGATGGAAACACCATTTATCATATGTCTCAAATTAATACGTTCTTTCATTTTTTGTTCTGCTTGTGATAATTGGACTCTATCATTAACACCCATGATTTCATCTACGTCTTCCGTAACATAAGCAGATATTTTTTCATTTTGTGCTTTTAAAATGCTTATAACATCAGGTAAATAGTATTCACCTTGAGCATTATCGTTTTTAACTTCTTCTAAAGTTTGGAATAACTTTTCATTATCAAAAGCAAAGATTCCTGAACTAATTTCATTTATTGCATTTTGCTCTTCTGAAGCATCTTTTTGCTCAACAATTTCTAAGACGTCACCTTGTTCATTTCGAACAATTCTGCCATAGCCAAATGGATTATTCACCTTTGCAGATAATACTGTAGCCTTTGCATTTTCTGACTCATGAAACGCTATTAATGAGCTAATTGTATCTTCAGTAATAAGTGGTGTGTCCCCACATACAACGATTGTTGTACCTTTTTTGTCATTCAATAATTCCTTAGCTGTATTAACTGCATGTGCAGTCCCTAGTTGTTCTTCTTGATGTACAAACTGCGATGAATCGCCAAGTGTTTCTTTTACTACTTCAGCACCGTGTCCAACAACTGTAACAACAGTCTCAACACCCGCATTCTTCACGCTATCTATAACATGTTGAACCATGGCTTCTCCAGCAACAGGATGTAGCACCTTATAGAGTTTAGATTTCATCCTTGTTCCTTTACCAGCCGCTAATATGACTGCATGTTTTCGCATTTGAAAAACCTCCATTTAAACGCACTTTATCTTATTATAATTTAATTTGTGTACGACTATCAAGAAAGAGTTATTAAACATAGAAATTATTTCACAAAATAATCGTCTTTAATATTCATGATATATAGTAAAGGCAAAGCATTAACGCATTAAATAAAAATTTAATGAATAGTATTTTTATTCATCATTAATTAACCGTTGTTGAATAATTGTATAAAAAAAACAGGAAAAACTCTTATCAAACTAAGAATTTCTCCTGTATTATTTCAGACACAAGCTTTGCGTATGCCTATTCCAATTTTTATTCTTCATTTTCATCTTCATTTTGATTTTCTGATTCAGAATCGTCATCTTTAGCAGATTTCGGAATGATTACTTCATCAGTTTCATCATAAACTTTCATGACTGCTTCTTGAATTTCTTGTCTCATTTCAGAGTTAATAGGGTGAGCAATATCCCGGAACTCTCCGTCGGGTGTACGTTTACTTGGCATAGCTACAAATAAACCTGAATTCCCTTCAATTACTCTTAAATCGTGAACAACAAAAGCATCGTCTAATGTAATAGAAACTAAAGCTTTCATTCTTCCATCTGTTTGGATTTTTCTTAATCTCACATCTGTTACCTTCATGACTTGTGTGCCCCCTGTTTGTCTTTTTTAAGTAGCAGCATCATTTAAATTGAAGAATATTATTGTATTTTTGCGATCATTTCAATCTCAACTTTAACATCTTTAGGTAGGCGCGCAACCTCAACACAACTTCTAGCAGGCAAATGTTCATTGAAATATTGTCCATATACGGAGTTAATATCTTGAAAATCATTCATATCTTTAATAAAGATCATAGATTTCACGACATTATTTAAAGAAGCGCCACTTTCTTCAAGTACTTTTTTTAAGTTTTCGATGACTTGTTCAGTCTGCACTTTTACATCATCTGATACAATTTCGCCTTTTTGATTTAACGGTATTTGCCCCGAAGTAAATACTAGATTATCTACCACTACAGCGTGGCAGTATGGTCCTAATGCTTCTGGAGCGTTTGTTGCGTTTATACTTTTCATGATGATTAACCCTCTCTTCTTAATTAAATCTTTTTAAACAGTTGCCTTCTTCTACTGAAAATTGTTGGTTGTATTCGTCTACATTCGACAATCTCACTAAAGATGTATAATCTTCAACCAAACGATGTTTAACTTCTTTTGATTCTACAAGTACTGATACCCCTTTTACAGTTGCTTTAAACTCATTCATCAAATTGATAACACCATTGATTGAGCCACCTGCTCTCATAAAGTCGTCAACTATTAATACATTTGAATATTCAGGCAATGTTCGTTTAGATAAAACCATTGTTTCAATTTTCCTTGAAGATCCTGATACATAGTTAATTGAAACCGTTGATCCTTCTGTTACTTTATTATCTTTTCTAATTACCACAACAGGTAAATTGAGCACTTTCGCTACTGCATTAGCTAACGATATCCCTTTAGTTGCAATTGTAACAACCGCATCAAGTTCTTCATCCATGTACATCGTTGCGATAAGTTCCCCAACTTGGTTTAAAAGTTTAGGGTTACCAACAAGATCTGACATAAATAAATAGCCGCCTGGTAATAATCTTTCTCTCTCTTTAAGCAATTCACACAAATCTTCAATTAATTCAATCGCTTCTTTCTTGTACATTTTCGGTCGGTAAGTTACACCGCCGCTAGCACCTGCAGTAGTTTCAATAATCCCTAAACCTTCTGCTTGAAAAGTTTCTTTAATGATTTGTATGTCTTCACTTATAGAAGACTTTGCTTGTCCAAAATAATTCACAAAGTAAGTTAACGGCACTAACTCATTAGGATGTTTCAATAAATACTGTGTCATATAAACGATTCTCTCACTTCGTTTAAACCTCATTTATAAAACTCCATTCTCTATCCGTATTTTTGCCACAATTATACTATAATCGTACGGTTTTAACAAAGCTATCCAAGTAATCTCACAATGAATACATCTTTGCAGCATCCTTTCAGAGCATTATAGACTTGCTTAGCCTGCCTTTCCTTTTGAACAAAGCCATAAACAGTCGGACCGCTTCCGCTCATTAATGCTGCATCCACACCTGTATTTGTCATAGTGTTTTTCAGCTTTTCAACCTCTGGGTATAGTCCCATAGTAACACTCTCAAGGCTATTACCTAACGACTTACATAAACGTTCATAATCACCGTCTATTAAAGCTTGCTGGCATTCTTTCGTTAAAACTTTAGATGTCTTTTCTAAAGTTAAAGCGCCATAAATTTCGGGTGTAGAGACGCCGATGTCTGGCTTGGCTATGATAACCCAAGCTGATGGTGGTTTAGGTAAATGCGTTAATTGCTCTCCCCTACCACGACATAACGCCGTTTTTCCATAGATACAAAAAGAAATATCCGACCCAATTTCCGCTGATAAATCACTCAATGCTTCTAACGAGTCATTGATCCCCCAAAGTTTATTCAAACCTCTAAAAGTAGCAGCAGCATCACTAGAGCCACCTGCTAAACCAGCTGAAATAGGAATGCTTTTTTCTAAAGAAATCGTCACACCGTCTTTTATGTTGTATTTGTCCTTCATTAATTTTGCAGCTTTATAAGCTAAATTTCTATGATCACTTGGAACAAAATTATGCTCTACATCGATGACAATTTCACCATCTTCTCTTTTTTCAAAAGACAGTCTATCATTTAGGTCAACGGTTGTCATAATCATTTCCACCTCGTGATAACCATCATCACGTTTGTATAAAGTATCTAGTGTTAAATTAATTTTTGCTGGTGCTGTCTCATAAATCATATACTTGCCCTTTCTAAAACTTATTATTATGATTTTACCATAAATAAATGTTAGAAAGTATGAGCTTTATCCTATTTTTTGCAACAAAAAAACTCTACGCCATATCACAGTCATATCGCGTAGAGTTTTTTATTGTGAACTTTATGATTATTGAACAATAAATTCTTCTTTATGTTCATTCATAAAAGTTACTTGGACATTCTCAGTTAATACATCAGTGTATGTATAAGATACACGCTCAAAATTATGTTTCTCTTGATCTAATTCGACCACGAAAACTGATGGATACGTTTCCTTAAGCACACCACTGCGCTCAATTAACTTCTTACGTCCTCCATTAGCTTTAAGTACAATACGATTTCCTAATTGACAATCCAATATTTTTTTGATGTCTACTAAAGTCTTCGGCATATTGACCCACCTCGCTATATAGAATATTATACTATGATAGCAAGATTTTGTCAAATAAAATTTAAATTTTATCAATTTGAGAGGCCGTTGTCAATATATTTATACAGATAAATTAGGGTATTTTTTCAAATTGTTACAAAGATGTGCATAATCATGTATTGTTAGCGTTTCCCCGCGCCTTTTAGGGTCTATGTTTGATTCGTTTAACCATTCAATAATTTCATCTTTATGCACTTTGCCATCCTTGATTGTACTAATATAGTTATTTAAAATAGTCTTTCTTCTTTGTGTAAATGCACCTTTTGTTAATTTAAATAACTTTTGTTCATCGTCGACTTCTACAACTGGTTTAGTCCGTTTTGTAAGTTTTATTACAATTGAATCAACGTTCGGTGGCGGCATGAAGACGGTCTTAGGGACTACTAAAACACGTTCAGTTTCAGTATAGTATTGACATGCAATAGATAAAGAACCATAACTTTTGCTGCCTACTTTAGCATTTAATCTTTCGCCCACTTCTTTTTGCATCATGACAACGAAGCCATCAATTGGTAAATCATTTTCTAATAAATTCATCAATATAGGCGTAGTAATATAATATGGCAAATTGGCAACTAACATAATCTTGTCACAGTCTTTTAAATGTTGATCAATTTCTTTTTGTACATTGGCTTTTAATATATCTTCATTTACAATCGTTACATTTGAATATGGATTCAACGTATCTTCTAATACAGGTATTAATCTTTGATCAATTTCAAAGGCTAGAACTTTTTTAGCTACTCTTGCTAATTGCTCAGTTAATGAACCCATACCTGGCCCAACTTCAATAACACCTGTATTTTCGTCAATGTCACTCGCTGAAATGATTTTTTGGATGATATTTGTATCAATTAAAAAGTTTTGACCTAGACTTTTTTTGAATTTAAAGCCATATTGGTCTAACAACGCTTTTGTGCGTTTAGGTGTTGCGATATCTTTTTCGTTCATTATGTCACTCCTCTTTATATCCAAGCGCTTCTTTTACATCTTTTTCAGTATAACCGAAAGCATTGAGTTTGTTTAATAATTGTTTACCATTCGAGTGTCCAATATTCAACTTACTACATAGTTTTTCTCTTTTTCTTCTTGCTTCTGGCCCTATAATTAATCCCAAATCAATTAATACAGCTTTATCAATAGTTTCTACATCAGCTTCTAATGGTGAACTTACATTAGTTAACGCTTCTTTCACTGTTTCAACCGACGCATGTTCTACACCTATTTTACCTCTTTTGTTTTTAGCTTTGTCTCTTGGGATAAAAGCATGTTTAACACTTGGAACATATTGCTTAATCGTATTTCGAATTTTATCACCCGGGAAATCAGGGTCAGTAAGTACAATAACACCACGTTTTTCATGTGCTTGCTTAATGACCTCCAAAATCTCTTTAGAAACAGCAGAACCATTTGTCTCTATAGTATCGCAATCGACGGCACGTTTAACATTGACCGTATCATCTCTACCTTCTACTACCACAAATTCATTTATTTTCATAAAGTTTACCTTCTTTAAAGATGCCCCAAAACAACCGTTTTGGGGCATCTTATTTTATAATTTAAATAATCTTTCAGCGTTTTCGGTAGTTGCTTCACAAACTTCTTCATACGTGAGACCACGTAACTCTGCAATTTGTTCGGCAACAAGTTTTACACGAGCAGGCTCATTTCTTTTCCCTCTATATGGGTGAGGTGATAAGAATGGCGCATCTGTTTCTACTAATAATCTATCTAACGGAACATGCTTAGCTACTTCCTTAGGTTGTTTAGCATTTTTAAAAGTCACTGGGCCACCTAACGAAACATAGAAATTCATTTTTAAAATTTCGTCAGCTATTTCATTAGAACCACTAAAGCTATGCATAATACCGCCAACTTCACTAGCGTTTTCTTCTTTCAAAATATCTACACAATCTTGTGTTGCTTCTCTATTATGAATAATGATTGGTAATTGAACTCGTTTAGCTAATGCGATTTGCTTTCTAAACACATCTTTTTGGATATCTTTTGGTGACTTATCCCAATGGTAGTCTAATCCCATTTCACCTATTCCAATAATTTTAGGATGTTTAGATAATGACTCTACCCATTCTAAACGTTCATCTGTACAGTCGATTGCATCGACTGGATGCCAGCCGATAATACCATAAATAAAGTCGTATTGATCGATGAGTTTCATTGTTCTCTCTATTGTTTTTGTATCAAAACCAACGACAAACATTCTATCGATACCTTCAGATAGCGCTCTATCGATTACTTCTTGTAAGTCATCATCGTATTGATTAGCGTTCAAGTGAACATGTGTGTCTATTAGCATTCATATCTTCCTTCCAATTCATTACTTTATAATTGAACCATTTTGAATTGCGTTAGGTAATCCTACTAAAGTAAGCATGCCATCTTTTTCGGCAGAAAGTATCATACCTTCAGATAATTCACCACGTAATTTAACTGGTTTCAAATTCGTTACAACTGCAACTTTTTTACCAACTATATCTTCAGGTTTATAAAATTCAGCAATACCTGAAACAATTTGTCTTTTCTCGTTACCTAAATCTACTTTGATTTTCAATAATTTATCGGATTTTTTTACATAATCTGCTCCAGTTACTGTTGCAGCTTTAATTTCCACTTTATCGAATTGATCAATCGTTATTTCAGGTTTACTAGGATTTTCTTCTTTTTTATTTTCTTCTTCTGGCTCTTCTTCAGGAGTAGTGCCACCTTGCATTGAATTTTTAATGAAAGCTACTTCTTCTTCAACATCAAGTCTTGGGAAAATAGGTTCTGGTTTGGAGATGACTGTAATTTCTTCATCAATAGCACCATAAGTTTCGATGCTTTCGAACGTATCTAACTTTCCTTTTTCCAAGTTTAATTGGCGGAAAATTTCATAAGGCGCATGTGTTAAGAACGGACGTAATAACACTGCAGCAAACCTAATATTTTCAACTAAATGAATCATTACGTTTTCTAACATTTCACGTTCATTTTCATCTTTAGCTAATACCCAAGGTGTTGTTTCATCGATGTATTTATTTGTACGGCTAATAAGCTTCCAAACTTCTGCCAACGCAACTGAGAATTGCATGTTTTCCATTGCTTCATAGAAATTATTTTTTGTATCAATAGCCATATTTTCCATTTCTTCATCTAGAGGATGTAATTGACCTTTATATTTAGGTAGAACACCGTTAAAGTATTTATTTACCATAGCAATTGTACGATTAACTAGGTTACCTAAATCATTCGCTAAGTCATAATTCGTACGTTCTACGAATGCCTCAGGCGTAAACACACCATCTGCACCGAATGGTAATTCTCTCATTAAGTAATATCTTGTAGCGTCTAAGCCATATTTATCAATTAATACGTTAGGATCAACAACATTACCTTTAGATTTACTCATTTTACCGTCTTTCATTAAAATCCAACCATGAGCAAATTCACGCTTAGGTAAAGGTATATCTAAAGCCATTAATAAAATCGGCCATATTATAACGTGGAACCTAACAATTTCTTTAGCCATTAAATGAACGTCTGCTGGCCAGTATTTTTTAAACAGCTCATCATCATCAGTTAAATAACCTAAAGCTGATATATAGTTTACTAATGCATCTATCCATACATAAACAACGTGTTTAGGATTAGAAGGCACTTTAATACCCCAATCAAAAGTTGTTCTTGAGATGGCCAAATCTTCTAAACCAGGTTTGATGAAATTATTAACCATTTCATTTTTACGAGAAATAGGCATAATAAAGTCTGGGTTTTCATCAAAGAATTTTAATAATCTATCCGAATATTTATCTAATTTAAAGAAATAGCTTTCTTCTTTAACTAGCTCGACTTCATGTCCTGAATCAGGGCTTTTACCACCAACAATTTTTCCATCTTCATAAACTGGATCTACTAATTGTGTTTCAGTGTAGTATGTTTCATCTGGTATTGAATACCATCCTTCATATTCACCTAAATAAATATCTCCCTGCGCTAATAATTTTTCAAAGACTTTTTCAACAACCACTTTGTGTCGTTTTTCTGTCGTACGAATAAAATCATCATTTGAAATGTCTAATTTTTTCCATAACGCTTGAATATTTTCGACAATACCATTTAAATATTCAATTTCTGATAATCCAGCTTCTTTAGCCTTCTCTTGTATTTTTTGTCCATGCTCATCTGTACCTGTTAAGTAATGAACATCATATCCTTGTAACCGTTTATATCTAGCTATTACATCACCGGCAACCGTTGTGTAAGCATGACCTATGTGTAAATTCCCGCTCGGATAATAAATCGGTGTCGAAATGTAAAAAGTCTCTTTCGTCATCAGCGTTTCCTCCTAATATCTTATCTATATAATATACCGAAAATTTAGCATTTTTTCAATATTTCCTTATTATGGTAAAGCGCGCAAATGTAGTTTTAATGTCGAATAATTAAGTGTATACAATTTATTATTTTATTGACAATTTCTTCAATACGTATTAGTATACTATTTATATAATTGTCGAATGAATGTCGAATTAGATAATTATGGTTTTATTAAACGGAGGTAAAGAAATGAAATCAACTGGAATCGTTCGTAAAGTAGATGAACTAGGCCGTGTAGTAATTCCTATCGAGTTACGACGCATATTAGACATTGCTGAGAAAGACGCTTTAGAGATTTACACTGATGATGACAGAATTATTCTAAAGAAATATTCACCTAACATGACTTGTCAGGTTACTGGCGATGTTTCTGAAGAAAACTTTGTTTTAGCAGATGGTAAAATCGTATTAAGCGAAGAAGGCGCTCAGCAATTAATGAATGAGATTGAAAAAAAATCTAAATAATTACTTACTATATGTATCAAAGAGTCTGGGACATAATTAATTGTCTCAGGCTCTTATTTTAATTATCTATATGAAATGCTTCATATACATCTCTCTTTTTCATATTTCTATCTAAAGCGACTTGTTTAATAGCATCTTTAGAACGCATATCTTGTTCATTAATGTACGAATCAACATGTTCTTTTAAGTCCATTTCTTTCCACCATTGTTCTGTCTGACTGGATTCATCTATACCTTCTATAAGAATAACAAACTCACCTTTTTGTGGTATAGAATCGTCTTCTAACATATTTTCAATTGTTTCAACCGACCCTGTTTCAACTTGTTCAAACTTTTTAGTCAACTCTCTACCAATTGCTATTTTTCTTTCTGAGTCTATTTCAGATATAGCTTTTAATGTTTGTTTTACACGGTAGGGTGATTCATAAATCATCATTGTCGATTCTCTATGCATCCATTTATCTAATACTTCATGCTTATCTTTAGCCTGCCTTGGTAAAAATCCTAAAAATACAAATTTATATGACGGTAGTCCACTTGTCATTAATGCTGTAATAGCGGCATTTGGTCCAGGAATAGTTTCCACAAGGAATCCCGCTTCTCTAACTTGGTTTACAAGTTCATAACCTGGATCACTGATACAAGGACAACCAGCATCAGAGACTAAAGCAATTTGTTTATCATCTTCCATATAATCAATAATCTGCTCTGAAGCTTTATCTTTATTATGTTCGTGATAAGACTTTAATGGTGTGTGTATTTCATAGTGTTGGCAAAGTTTTGACGTTACACGAGTGTCTTCACAAAAAATATAATCTGACTCTTTTAAAATTCTTACGGCGCGATATGTTATATCTTCTAAATTTCCTATTGGGGTGCCTACTAAATGTAAAGTTGACATGCTATCCCTCCTTTATGAGTAATAACTTTTGTTTTCTACTCAATTGTTTTAAGGCATACTCTCTTTTTAATGCTTCTGATTTATTATCAAACTCTTCATGGTATACAAGTTTAACGGGACGTCTTATTTTTGTGTATTTTGCACCTTTACCATCATTATGCACCTTTAATCTGCGTTCTAAATCAGTAGTGTATCCAGTATATAATGTTTGATCTTTACATTCTAATATATATGTATAATGTTTATCCATAATAGACTTCCTTCATCTCTTCAGAATATTCACCATTTGTATTATAAATATAAAATGGTTGTTCAATTTTCAAACCAGGTTGCCCACCGCTCCGTCCTTCTACCAATATCGTTACTGCTTCTTTTTTAGAAGGACTACTATATACAAGTCTTAATCTCTTTGGTTCTATATTAAAAAGTCTAAAGTGCGTTAAGACATCCATCAGTCTTTCTGCTCTATGAACCATCATTAATTTACCACCTTGCTTGAGTAAATGTTTACTTGCTCTTACAACATCCTCAAGTGTGCAATAAACTTCATGCCTTGCTATTTTATGCGCTTCTTTTTGATGTTTCATTTGTTGATTTTCTTTAAAATAAGGTGGGTTAACCGTGACAACATCGAAGGTCGACGGTGCATATTCAGTTGTTACTTTATTTAAATCTAATTGTTTTATCGAAATTTGATTTTGTAAATGATTATGCTGAATTGTTCTTTGAGCCATGTCGACCAATGTTTCTTGAATTTCTACTGCTTGAATTTCAGATAGTGATTTATGAGCTAAAAGTAACGGGATAATACCATTACCAGAACATAAATCCATCACTTTATCCTTATTTCTTGTTTGAACGAAATCACCTAACAATAATGCGTCAGTAGAAAAGGAAAACACATCATCATTTTGAATAATTTCAAATTTTTCTCTTAAAAGTTGATCTAATCTTTCACCTTTATGTAACACAAAATCACCTCATTTAAAAAATCAGGCATGCAAGATGCCTGATTACCCTATTCTCTATTAAGTACCTCTAGACAAAACAAGCAATCTTGACCTTGTCTATGTTTACCAAATAATTCTCCTCGACATATATGAAAACCTTCATGATACAACATAGCTAGATTATCTTTACTTTGAAGAGGTCTTACCTTTTTATTTGGTTTTTTATTATGCGTTGTTTCATTGGATTCAACTACCCGTTTCAGACTATCGTTTTCCATCTGAAGTGCAACATTATCTTCAACCAATTCGACTGCTTGGTTCTTCAGTTTATCCATATGCGCATTAATTTGTTTAAGTTCATTTTCTAACATCATAATTGTTTCAAACAACTCGTCCCTATTCACAGTAAAATCCTCCCTTATGAATGGACTTCAAGTAATTCATCAAGTTTATAATCAAAAAGTTGTTCGAAACCTTTCACTTTAACTTGCATCGTGATATCTAGAATATTTAATCCTACGACTTTACCATCTCCCTCAGGTGTTACAACAGTAGTACCCACGTCTGGCAATTCGTTTCTTACATCTTCGTAATAATCATTTTCATATTTTAAACAGCACATCAAACGACCACATGCACCGGAAATTTTTGTTGGATTAAGCGAAAGATTTTGATCTTTAGCCATTTTTATAGATACAGGCTCAAAATCTCCTAAGAATGTCGAGCAACAAAGCGAACGACCACATGGACCAATACCACCTAATAACTTCGCTTCATCCCTCACACCTATTTGTCTAAGCTCAATACGTGTTTTTAATTCATATGCTAATGATTTTACTAAGTTTCTAAAATCAATTCTGTCATCAGCTGTAAAATTAAATATAACCTTACTCTTATCTAGTGTATATTCACAATTTACTAATCTCATGTTCAATTCATGTGTCGCTACCATCTCTTTACACAGTGCCAATGCTTTATCAGCCTCTGCTAAATTTGAATGATATTTTTCGACATCTTCATCTGTAGCGTGACGTATAACTTCTTTCAAAGGTAAAACCACATCATCTTTGCCTACATGACGATTAGTTAATTTAACTTGTCCTAACTCTACTCCACGTTTAGATTCTACAACAACTAAATCATTTTCTTTGAATCTTTCTCCGTTTGGAGAGAAATATTCTTTCTTCCCAGCTTCTTGAAACTGTACGCCTATGATTTCATACATTTAATCACCTCTTCCCTTTTATAACCATCTGTTCAAAAACTAATGTCGCATTAACATTTTGCGCTAATTTACGATTAGCTTCAGTAATGCACTGTATATAATTCGAAATATCGCTTAAAGATAATTGTGTACTAGTGTTTACAATCTGTGCATCCAAATCTGGAAACGCTTTAATTGAATCCAACTCTATTTTAGCATGTAATACATCTTGAAAATAAGCATTTAAACTATTTAAAAATAATTGTTGCAAAGGTCGTGTATTCGCAACTTTTATACAATCAATTAAATATATTAAAGCCATCTGGTGATCTTTAACCATTAAATCTGCTAACTTAGCAACAGATTTTCTCAATTGTGTAAATAATTGTTCTTCAGTTAAAGAAATAGCCTCATCCTTATCCGATGTTACAAAACTCAATGTGTGCGCAATTGCAGCGGAAATATCGGATGCTTGTAAATCTTCTATAAAAGTCTCCTTTGATGCCGGTTTAAAATGGATAAGCTGACATCTCGAATGTATCGTTGGTAAAATTTGATCTTTCTTTGTTGTTAATAACAAGGCTATTGTATTTGGAGGTGGTTCCTCTAAAAATTTAAGTATACTATTTTCACCTTGTACTGTTAGTTTATCAAAAGCTTCAATAATGTAAACTTTATATTTACTTTCTATTGGTTTTTGATTCATTTTTCTAAGCAATTCTTCTATTTGTTGTTTCTTTATAGTTGTTTCTTCAGTTTGTATATACATAAAATCAGGGTGATTCATTGTTTGTACTTTTGTAATACAATTCCCCTCATTGTTACAAAGAATTTGTTCAGCAAAATACATAGCTGTCGTCTTCATTTCAAACATATTATCTCCCTCAAATAAATAAGCGTGAGATAACTGTTCAGCACTCAATAATTGATCAAGCTCTTCTTTTAATTGCATTTTCTACGCTCCTTGCAATAAAAAAGCTGCACTAATGGCAGCTAATCAGTTCTAAAATTGATGAAATTGTTCGATTGGCATAACAAATACTGTTGCGCCACCAACTTCTACTTCAACTGGGTACGGTATATAAGAATCCGCACTGCCTCCCATTGGTGTGATAGGTGAAACAAGTTGTTCACGATTACCACAAGTTCCATCTATGAGTCGTAATAATTCGTCTACTCGCTCATCTTTTACACCGCATAGGAATGTTGTATTACCAGCTCTTAAAAATCCACCTGTTGTAGCAAGCTTTGTAGCTCTAAAATCTTTCTCTATAAGCGCTTCTGATAAATTTTGACTATCTTGATCTTGGACAATCGCTATAACCATTTTCATAACTAAACACCTCTTTATATATTATATCATATTTTAAACTTGATTTAGATGATTTACAATAGCGAAATAAGCGTCTTCTATAACCTTTTCCAATGATTGTGTAGCATCAATAACTTTAATTCTATCTGGGTACTCAGATATCAACTTTTTATACCCATCTGTAACCTTATGATGAAACTCTATTTTTTCTTTATCCAAACGATTTGCATTTCTTTGATTATCTTTAATTCTGTTTAAACCAATTTCTGCAGGTACATCAAAATAAAGCGTTAAATCTGGATAAAGATTTTCAATAGCAAATTCATTAATTGCTTGTACTTCCTTTACCCCAATTTCACGAGCGTAACCCTGGTAACTTAATGAACTATCTACGAAACGATCACATAGTACAATGCCACCATCCTCAAGTTGTGGAATGATTTTTTCGACTAAATGTTGCCTTCTTGCTGCTGCGAATAAAAGTGCTTCTGTACGTTCGTCCATATCATCATCACTGTCTAACAGTAATTTGCGAATTGCTTCACTGATTTTTATACCACCTGGTTCTCTAGTTATAATAACATTATATTCTTTATTTAATTTTTCATAAACTTTATGTATAACAGTTGTCTTTCCAGAACCTTCTGGCCCTTCAAATGTAATAAACTGACCCATTTAGTGTTCATCCTTTATCTTTATTTGCTTGTTAATTATACCTTCTACTCTACCACCACTATCTATCCAATGTAAAAGAGAATTAAGGACGTCGCCTTTTATGTATTCACCTTTTAATATTACAGGTATGCCTGGAGGGTAAGGTATAACATCTACTGCAGAGATTTTATTGACTGCATCTATCAAATCTATTGTTATTGCATCTTTAACTTCTATAGGCACATAAACGCCAGAAGTAACAGGTAAATCAAATTTAGCCCGGCCTCTTACTTGATAATAATAATCCAATTTAAGACTTTTAATCTTATTAATTAATACTTCAAACGGAAAACTATCGCCTTCATGCCATAACGGCAAAACAAGTAATATATATTTTTCATCATTCAATTCAACATAAATGTTTGATTGTTCAAATATTTGTTTCACTTGCTCACCTGTCATTTTTTCATGTGATACTAATAATTTAAGAGGGTCCGCTAGACTTCCCACCTCTAAACCTACTTCTTTTAAAGTCTGAATAAGCACCATTCGTAAACGTTTAAATAGCTCATCATTATAATGTTTATAAAACAGTTCTGCTTTCTCTAAACTTGTCATTATTAAATAAGAAGGGCTAGAAGTTTGTAACATCGTCAAATATTCCTCAATACGTTGTTGTATAGGAAGTTCTTTTCTTATATACATAACAGAACCCATTGTTAGAGCTGGTAACGTTTTATGATAAGACTGCACAACAATATCTGCTTCATACATGATAGAAGACTGAGGAAAGTATGAACTTATACCAAAATGTGCACCATGTGCCTCATCTACTAATGTAGGAACACCATAAGCTTTTAACAATTGTATATGTGATTGAATGTCAAATACTTCTCCATAATAGTTAGGGTACGTAAAAATCGCTAATTTTACATTAGATAAGTCTAAAGTATCTAAGCTTTTTACTCCATCATACTGACCTGTCTCCTCCGAAACTGTCATAGGCATCCATATAGCTTTTTGGTTTGTTAAACTTAATGCATTATATATAGATTTATGCGCGTTTCTGGGTATTAATATATCGCCATCTAAATGTTTAACAGCATATATGACTGATAAAATCCCAACCGTTGTCCCATTAACAAGGTATCGCGCATCATGATTTGGATATCTATCCATTTTCATCATACTTTCTCGTATGACCTCTTCAGGTTGGTGTAAATCATCTAAACCGGTTATTTCGGTCATATCCATACCTAAATTTATTTCTTTTAAATAACCAATCGTATTATTGTGATGACCAGGTACATGTAATGATATGGAATTTTCATCTTGAATAGATTGTATTTTATCGTATAAACTCATTTTAATTACCTCTTATATAACTTTCTTTACTCATTATATCAATGATTACAATGAGCGTCATTTTAAAGTTAAATCTATTACGTTATACTACAATTAAAGAGGAGTGAGGAACATGCAAATTAGAAACGCTATCGATTTAGATGTAGACGCATTATATAAAATAGCACAAGCAGAAGGCTGGCATACATTTACTAAAGAGCTATTATCAAAATTACTCATGACTTCTAAAATTATCGTTATTGAAGATAATCAAGAACTTGTCGGATATACTCGATTTTTAACAGATGAATCTTTAACATTGTATATTACTGAGATTATTGTAGCCAAAGAATATAGATCACAAGGATACGGAGAAAGCATGATAAAGCATTTGCAAGAAACTTTCCCAACAGTTCGCATAGAGCTTCTATCTCAGAATAATCAATTTTATAAAAAATTATCATTTCGTAATATAGGTTCGGGGTTTAGATTACCCTGAACCTATATTAAATTGAATCAAAAAAAAGAGACCGAACAGGTCTCGAGTGCGGCTCATCGCATCCATTTTATAAATATTTGCCCGGCAACGTCCTACTCTCGCGGAACGTAAGCCCAACTACCATC
>NZ_JAJNHH010000019.1:0-38072 GCF_022386955.1 Mammaliicoccus sp. A-M4 | reverse complement strand
TGCCATGACCTTTAAACTTGTTAGAGTGGAATGTTGGTGGTTTAACTTGTACTAGTCCTGTTGCTCTACCTTCATTGTAGCCGTCTGTACCACCTACAGCGTTAGCATTACCACTAGACTCTGTATCAATCTGTTTAATCCAAGCATTTACATACTTAGCTGATGTTGGAAGTCCGTTCATCTTAAGTGCTTTGATTACTTCGGGTTTCCACTTACTAGCTGATTTACTTCCTCCACTTTTTCCATTATTCTTCTTGAGCCAGTCTAATGGGTTTATAGGTACACCATTCTTTTGTACCTCAAAGTGTAAGTGAGGTCCTGATGAACGACCTGTGTTACCTGATACACCTAGATAATCACCAGGTTTAACGTTCTTACTACCTTTAAAAGCATGTTTACTCATGTGACCATAAATAACTTTAGTAGCACCACTTACGATATCAACCATGTTTCCAAACCCACCGTTCCAGCCTGTTCTAGCTGTTGCCTTACCAGAAAAGACTGAATACAATTTGTCATAAACATAGTTCAAGTCTATACCGTAGTGAGGGCTATCGAATGGATAACCAGGAGCTTTACCGTTAGGACTGAATGGGAAGTTAATACCTTTAGAGAGGTCTATATAACTACTATCTCCATCTCCACCACTATCATCAAACCAACCTGTAAGAAGGTCTTTCATACCTTTCTTTAATCCTTTGTAAGCCCAATCTATTGTGCCACCCATAGCACCACCGATATCATCAAAGTTAACACCGAAATGTTTTAGCATCTTGTTTATTAACTTCATAGGGTCTTTTGCATAGTCCCAAACATCACCGATTGCTTTACCAAAGGCATCTTTAGCTTTCTTAGCTTGTTTTTCTGTCCAGTTCCAAGCACCTTTAGCTCCGTCAGAAATTGCAGTTAGTGGATTTCCTCCACCACCTTTTTGCTCAGCAACGTCACCATGTACCTCATCATGCTTTTTATGTTTTCTTGCTTTCTTAAGCATATCTTTATTTAAAGTACCTGTAGATAAGTGAGGTAGTAATGATTTAGTTTGTGCACCGTTGTAAACAGCGTCACCACGTCTCAATCTAACTTGCTTATTACGTCCTATTGGCTTTTCAACTTTTCCACCTTTACGATAGATAAGTTCTCTATGTCCATTAGCACCACTAGCGTTACCTAGTCCCTTGTCATTAACAATTGCTTTAGTTCCACGTTTAAGGAATCCATTACTATCAGTTTTAACTTGTGGGCTCATAGCTGTACCAGTTGATAGTTTAGGTATTTTCTTCTTGATTAACTTTTTATTCATAATCTTATCTGAAAGTGTGTTGATACCATCTATCATAGCGTTTAACAGTTGTGTTACGATTAGGTTCGTTAATCCTAACCTTCTATATATTTCTATATAGCTCAGACTATATCTTCACCTTAATATTGAAGGTGTCTCCCATTTCCACTCACTTGAGTGTACGTCATTATGACTAGTCGTTACACTTTACCTATATAATAGGTCTTAGCTCGGTATTGTCTTCAACATCACTTGTTAAGAGTTCCACCGAATTAGAGAGATTTTCTTTAAGTATTTCTACTTAAAGGGGCTACAATTTAACCCGAGATAGCTCCATTAGCTACGCCTTTACCAACTTTACTTGCTACCTTCTTAAAGCCTGAAACTGAGTCACCAATAAAGTCCTTAAGTTTTCCAATCCATGATTTACCAGCATTGAACATTCCTTTAAACCCGTTAACAATACCGTCTTTAGTCTTAGTAATTAAGTTTATAGCATTGTCTTTTAATGCTTTAAAGTTTCCTGTTACAGCGTTCTTAAGTCCATTAACTATTCCTGTTACTATTTTTCTTAAAGTAGTAAATATAGCTCTTAAAGTTGTGTATAATAGTTTGATTGTCTTAACTACAGCGTTCTTTAAGAATGTGAATGTAGCTCTAACTGCTTTAGATAATCCACTAGCTATAGCTCTCAATACTTTAGACATTGTAGTAAATATTGCTCTTACTACCTTAAATAGTAATTGAACTGTTTTAACTACAGCGTTCTTTAAGAATGTGAATGTAGCTCTTACAGCTTTAGATAGAGCACTTACAATAGTGCTTACTACTTTTCTTAATAGTTGGAAGTTATTTCTTACTAACGTATATAATAACTTAACTGTTTTAACTACAGCATTTTTCAAACCAGTCCATATTGCTTTTACTACTTTAGAAAGTCCTGTAAAGATTACACGGACAACTTTAGAAAGAGTTGTGAATGTTGCACGGACTAATATTAGAATTAATTTAACTGGATTAGTTACAGCTAGTTTAACCATAGTCCATATAACTTTAGTAAATTTGAGAATATTACCAAATATAAATTTAATGAACGTCCATATACCTGTGAATATCTTTTTAACGATACCCCATATACCTGTTAAGACGCTTGAGAATGTTCCTCTAACGCCACCTAGTGAACGTGTAACAATTCCTTTTATTAATCCAAAGCCTAGCTTGAATATGCCAAATATTTTCCCTACAAACCATAGTTGAACTAGGTTCCATAAGAATGTGAAAGCACCCTTAAATATTTGTTTTACGCCTTCCCACATTAAACTAAAATCGGCAGTAAAAATACCAGTGAATACCTTGATAACGCCCATGATAACATCTAGAGCACCTGTAATTATGCCCTTAATATTGTTCCACACTGAAACGATAAGAGATTGAATTAATAACCAACCAACTTTCATTATTCCAGTGATAACAGGCATCACAGCTACTACGATATTCTTAATGACACCGAATGCTGAGGCAAATCCTGTACCTATGCCATCTATAGCAGGTTTACAAGCCTCCCATAAAGCTACAAATCCAGCTTTGATATTGCCAAGTGCCTCCATGAATTGAGCTCCATTTTCAGCCCAAAAATCACCTATTGTTTTCTTAAGTTCACCACCGAATTTTACGATAGCATCTATCACAGGTTGTAAGAATGTTTTAATACCTTCCCACAATGCTGACAATCCAGTGACTATAGCACTAAAAGCACCATTAACGATATTTCTAAATGTTTCTGATTTCTTATAAGCAATAACTAAACCAGCAACAAGTGCACCTATAGCTAGAACTGTTAAACCTATAGGGTTAGCTACAGCTCCAATTACAGCACCCGTTTTAGGCATTAATGCTGTGAATCCTTTTAATACTGAACCAGCATTTTTAGATTCTACAGATAATTTGCCCATGAAACCTGTAAAGGTTCTCAATCCACCGAATGTACCAGCAAGCACACCAGCAAATTTACCGAATATTGTTAGTACGGGTCCAAGACCTATAAGTATTAAGGTGCTCCATTTCATGATACTTGCAATTGATTTCTGTGTACCTTTATCTAAGCTATTAAACCAATTCACAATACCACTGATAGCATCTGACATTTTACCTATACCTGTTGCTAGTTTTTCACCTGTTTCTTTAGCCCATTGTTGAGCTCCTGGTGATTGTAGTAATTTTTCAAACTCTCTTAATGAGCCTTTAGATTTCTCAAAGACACCACTTAATAAACTTTCACCTATCATACCAATATAAGCTTTAGAGTTTTGCCACATACCTTTGAATGACTTAGAATATGCACTACTCATTCCACCAGCAAAATCTTCCATGACAGTTAAGAAATCTTTAGAACTTACTTCACCATCTGTAACCATCTTTCTAAATTCTTCTTGTGGTACTTTTAAATGCTTAGCCATAGCTTTAGTAAATCCAGGCATTCCTTGTTCTACGGAATTTAATTCCTCAGTCATAAGTTTACCTTGACCTTGTACACGGTTAAATATCATTGCCATTTCTGAGACAGGTCTATTTGCCCCTACACTAGCATCACCAACAAGTTTAATATACTTTTCTAGTTCTTTACCTTCTTTTACTCCTGATGCCAAGGCTCCAGCAGCTACATCAGTACCCTCAGCCATTGTAGTCATACCACCCTTGATACCATTAGCTACTTGGTCTGATATCTTACCTACTTCTTTAGTTGAATAGCCTAGACCTTCTAATTTAGCCTTTGCACTATCTAATCCTACTAATCTATCAAAGCCTAATTTAGCTGTCATACCTGCTAGAGCACCACCAGCTACCATTGCAGGCTTAGTGATACCATTTGTTAATGTTTTTCCTGTAGAAGTTAATTTACCTGATACTGTATCTAAGCCACTGCTTATTTTTCCAAAACCATCACTAGCTTTAGTCCATTTAGAGTTAGCTATCTCTTGTTGTTTGGTAAATTCTTTAAATGCGTCTGATGTATTATTCAAATCATCTTTTAAGAACTTTAATTCTGTAGCTTGTCTATTATATTCAGCTCTTAGTGCTTGAGCTTGTTTACTATTATGTCCTTGTGCCTCTGCTACTGTATGGTACTCGTTTTCTAAGTCCTCAACGTTCTTAGTTGCTACTTGAATAGCACTATCTAATTCTTCTAATCTTCTCTTATAACTCTGTGTAGATTTTTCTGTATACTCAAAGTTTTTACTACTTAATTTAAGGTCTGAATTGAGTGTTCTAAAACTACGCTTAAGTTCCGTAATTGTTCTACCTACACCCATATCTTTAAGGGATAAATCTATTCTTAGACCTTTTATTGTTTCAGCCATTTATTTGTTCCACCTACCTTTAAAATTTATAAATCTTAATCTAAAAAACAATCAATCATTGATTCACATTTGTAATGTACAGGGGCAAATAAAAAAGCTTTTATCATTGATTTTTCTACCATTATTTTTCACCCCCTATATAAGAATTAAGATTTTAGGTAGGCTTACATAAACGCATCTAACATTGACTCTTTGTGTTCTACTTTCTTAACTTCTTCTGATAAGTCAGTAACCATAAAAGCATAAGGAAGGTTAAGAACTTCATTCATGTCCTTACCTTCCTTTGTCATGTCTTTTATTAATTCATTCAATTGACCCTTGTACTCTTTCCAAGTCTTAATTTCTTGTGATTTAATCTTAGGATTACTTTTAACTGTGTCCTCTATTTCATCAGATACTTGATTACCACTAGCAACAAATAGAATTTGTTTGTATAGTTCGGGTACAGCTTTATGACTTGGTAATCCATCTATGAGTTGGTTTTTACTAAACTGTTCATCATAAATTCTTACAACTAGGTCTAACATAAGTTGAATATCATTTGTATTAGGGTTATCTTCAAGAATAGAAAGAAATGAAACACACTCATAAACTAGAGAGAGTTTAATCATTGGTCGAGTAACAAATGTCTCTTTTCTTAATGGTTCACCTGTATCACTAAACTCAACTACTAGCTCTATTGAACTGTTTTTCATTCCTTATTCACCTCAGATTATTTTAAAATTTCTTTTAGCTTAGCTTGGTTTTCCTCTGATACTTTACCTGTTGAGATAAATTCAATTTGTGCTTGTAAAGTCTCAATAGCATCAGGTGCATGTAATCCATTCTTTAATTCCTCAGGTGTGAATTGGTTATTGTATAAATCACACACTACTTTCAACATTTCTTGTAAGCCTTCCATTTCAGATTTTTCCTCAACTGATTCTAATACTGTAGATGCCTCAATTAATTTTGAGAATGGAATAAATCCAGGTGTTACGTATACCTTTTTATCTTTAACTTCACCGTTTTTGTCTACTTCTGTAATTAATTCTATATAGTTCTTTTTCATTATTTATTGCTCCATTTCTTTGTATGTTTTATTGGTTTATTGGTTTTTAATTATCAAAAAAGAGAGGCTAAAATTAGCCCCTCAATTGTGTTACTCTTCTGGTTCTTCCGGTACTTCTGGTTCAGGCTCTTCAACTGCATTAACTGTTATTGTTGCAGTATCTACCTTATTACCATCTTGTGTTGTTACTGTGATACTTGTTTCACCTTCTGCAACGCCTGTTACTGTACCATTACTTGATACTGTAGCGATTGCATCATCAGAACTCTTGTAAGATACTGATTTATTTGTAGCTGTTGATGGTGCAACCGAACTATTTAATTTAGTTGTTGCGTCTACATCAACACTTGCAGTTTTAGGTGAAATGGTCACACCTGTAACTGAGACAGGCTTAGTTTTGAACGCTGGTACGTCTACTTTTTCTGACTCACCATTTTCATTTTCAAATGATACTTGATAAGTACCTTTAGGATAATCAGTATTAGCATTTAAGCTATCAATTGTGACTTTAGCTTTACCATCTTCTCCACGTTCAGCTGTGCCTACCACATCATTACCTTTATATACTTTTAATGTGTCTGACATTCAATATTCTCCTTAATGATTATTTTGTTTTCCCCTATTCAGCAGTAATAGATGCTGAATTAGTATCAACATCTACCACTAAATTATTGGGGGTCTTAGGGAGTTTCTTCCTCAGGCTCTTCTTCACCTGAACCAGCCTCAGGGTGTGGTTCACCGAATACAGCCTTGTAGATAGCGTCACGCATCTTAGTAGAACCAGGCTCGTCATGTCCTAATAACATTGTTTGCTCTTTTTCAAAGCCTTCAACCTTAGCTTGCATGAACTCACCAGTTGAACTATCTTGTGAGAACTCAACACTATCCTCTTTAGTGTTTCCAGAGAACTCAGGAAATGTAAAGATACCTTTAGGTAATCCAACATATTCAGTAGAACCGTCTTCCATAGTCTTAGCAAACATTACTGCTACATATGGAGGTGTATCGTTACCTACACCAATTACACCATTGTCAGATTTAGTTAAGCCAAATAATGCTGTTCTATCTTCTAATGGTAATTTGTGGAACGTTGATTCTAATTCTACTGTACCGTTAGTTACTGCCATTTCCATTACTTTGTTACTACCATAAGCTTTTTCAATTGATTGCTCTTTAGATACAGAAATTTCCTGTAGTCCATCAATCTCTTCAACCTTAGATACTTCTGAGCCTTCTACTTTATAGTCAAAGCCTGTTAAACCTGTAAATGCTCTATAATTTTTAGCCATTTATAATTGCTCCATTTCTTCTTTGTATATTTTTCCTTCAAACCTCTTGGTCTGTCGGTGTAATTTAAAATCTTTGTCCCAATCGGGTCTGACCCCTGTACCTGTATCTAGGAGCCCATTACTTCTTAAAACTTTTTGGACACGCAAAATAAGTCGTTCACAAAGTAAACGACCACTAACACCTTTATTCTGTTTTACAAACACATCAATCTGATACAAATACTCATACGTTAGGTTTTCGTTATCTGCATAATCACTAGGGTTAGGTGAAATTAAAGGGTCAATAACAATAGCTGTAGTTTCTATTGATTGAGCATTAGGATAATCTTGAAACTTAATATCTTTCTTATCCACGTGTTTCATAATCTCAGTATCAGCTAATAGAGCGTTGTATATATCCATTGTTACGTCTCTCATAGAGCACGCTCCAATTGTTTTTTGACTTCTTTGAAATATACTTCTCTACCAGTTTTTAAAGCTGATTCAATAACACCTTTACCTCTAGGGTTCACCCAATTACCACCACGGTCATAGTGACCAAATTCATTTAAACTTACAATGTAGTAACGTTTAGCTTTAGAGCCCATATCCCAATGTATTTGTACTGTTCTTGTTCCATTAATATTCTTAGGTTCGGATAATGTAATATCTCGAACTGTTGCTCCCGTATCTTCAAATACAGACATTCTTTTCTTAAGCAATTCAACTACTTTATTACCAGCTACTATTAAGCTTGCATCTGTAATACGTTGCATCTGCTTTTTACTGAACTTCTTATCTAAATATTGCTCAATCTCTTTGATACCTTTTACATTTACCTTCATTGAGCCTCACCAACTAACTTTAAATAGTTGGGTTCTTTATCAGGGGCAATGTTTTTGATATTAAAAGAAATACCTGTATATAGTCCCGAATTGATAGTAAACGTATGGCTTACTTTCGGGATATAATCAGGCATTGGGTTACGTATGATTAAGGTTGTGTTTGTTTTACTTGTTTCTAAGTTTCCTAGTTGTACGTCCTTTGCTGACGGTTCATATATTTCACAAAAGGATTGAAATACTTCTGTTTCCTCTTCCCAACCAGCCTCAGGGCTATCATTAGAGAGTTCATAAAAGGTTACATAGTTTTTAAGATTCTTCAATCTACTCATGATATGCACCTCTCATTTTTTGAATAGCACTCAGTACACTATCAGGCATTGATACCTGTGCTACATCTGAGTAAGCTAATCTATTTTCAAAATAAAAGGCTGTAAGCATTGCTACAGCTTTTTTATAGTGACTATTATTCTCAAAAAACTCATCATTTCGAGTAGGTGAAGTTGAGACTGAATCCTTTATATCGTCCTCAGCCCAACTCTTGTACTCTTTTAATAATTCATCTTCTCCAGAATGGGTAATTCTTAAGTGTAGTTTAAGAGTTTCTAATTCCATCTACCAACACCCCTATTCAGCAGAGATAGTTGCAGATTTACTGTTAGCAGCTACCTCGACATTTTGGGGTGACTTAGGGTGTATCAGTTTCTGCTTTGTAAGATACAAAATAGCCTGCCTCTTCTACAGCCTTAACAACATCAAAGCGTTGTGCAATTCCTAGTAATTGACCGTAGATATCGTTATTAATCCAGCGTACTGACGCTTGTGCTCTATCAGCAAATAAGATAGCATGAGAAATATCTCCAATGAAAGCTTTAGCCTCACCTTTAGCACCTAGTAAGTTGTCTGCAATTACACGTACAGGACGACCTGAGATAGATTTACCTGATGGGCTAGTAATATCAGCTTGTAAGATATATTGACCATTCTTATCTTTAAGAGTATCTAATACGTTAAAGAATGTTTGAGACGCTACAATAGTTACATTGTAAGCTGGGTCTAAATCTACGTTTAAGATTGTTTTAATTCCATCTGTTCCATCTACTTCTTTAGCTGGGAAAGTTTTCATTACGTCAGCAATTGCTTTATTAGTTGTGTTTAAACCAATTCTAGCGTTATTGTCTGCAATGATTTTTCCTAAGTCTGCGTCTGAATCTTGTAGTGATTCTTCTGAAACAGCTACGCTACCACGGTAAGTTTCTACTTCATAAGCAACCTTTTTGAATTTAGGTTTAGCTAATTCAGGGTTTTGCTCTAATTCAGCAACTGAGTGCATAACTTCCGTAGCTGATTCTAATACAGGATAAGAACCTGAACCTGATTTAACTTGTACTACGTTTGTAAAGTCTTTTAAATCTGTTACTGTTTCAGGTAATTCTACTGGTTGTGTAGAGATATCCTTAGGAATAACTGGTTCAGCATCAACCAATTTAACTCCGTCACGTACAGCACCTTTTGATTTGATATATTCCATAAATGAACGTACTTCTTTGTTTCCTTGCTCTTCCGTTACTGATGGTTTAAATTCATTAGTCATATTTCTTTGTTCTCCTTGTCCTTGAGCTTTAGGCTCTTCGTTAGTTTTGTCTTTATCTTCGTCTTCGTTTTCGTTCTCTTCGTCTTTAAGTTTCTTAACGTCTTGCTCTACTTTTTCTATACGAGCGTCTAGCTCTTTGATTTGAGCCATAGCATCTTTAGCCTCTTCGGGTTTCTCATCTTCGATTGCCTTTTCAGCTACTTCAACTTGCTCAGCTCTTAGTGAACGTAATTCTTTGATATCTTCCATTAAGTAAATACCTCCGTATTAATAAATACTCATATTTGAGTATTACCTTTATTTAAGTCATAAAAAATAGACTTACTTTAATTTAAGTAAATCCAATTGCATTCTTAATAACTCATTTTGTTTTCTAACTTCTTCTTGTTGCTTAGCTTTAATGTCAGCTAGTTCTTGTTCTTTAATTTGTTCAATACTTCTTAATGCTGGAGCCACTTGTGTGTCATTGTAAGCTGGATAAGTAACTACACTTACATCAAACAATGATTTAATTTTTCTTAGCGTTCGTTTAAATAATCCATCTTCTCTTTTTTCAAACTCGTCTCCATTTTCATCAAGAATGAAACCAAATGAACATTGGTTAATGTTACCTAGTCTAATATTCTCATATAAGTCTTTAGCGTATGTTGTATCAGGTAATTGTGTCCTAAAGTATAATCCTTCATCATCAACTTTAAGCTCTAATGTTTCTGACGTTGTACGTCCTAAGACTTTTGAGCTGTCATGGTCTATTAAACAGCGTACATCTGAAAGGTCAGCCTCCTTTAAAGCCTCGGGTGAAATTTCTTCAACAAAGCCACCCAAATCATTAGATAGTGTATTGAATCTGAGTGCGTAACCTTCAACTATCATCTTTTCATCATCTGTTGCTTTAATAGTTTCCATAGCTCTAATTTCTCTATTGCTCATTAGTAATTTTCACCACCTTCCGAATTATTAACTTGTGGTGCTTGATTATTTACACTTGTTTTTCTTAATTGGTAATCATCAGCCACATTTAAGTTAATATGGTTAAGGTCTACCCTGTGATTAGCTCCTAGTCCGTCAGGTATTGGTTCATAACCTAGTTGCTTACGGTACTCATCTAGTGTGATTCCACCTTTATCTAGTTGAGTATTAATAAGTTCAACATGTTCCTTCCAATTAACTGTTCTGTATATCTGAGTATCGAATACAAACTCTTTATTGTACTGGTCTTTAGCATTCACAAGTTTAAAGTTTAATTCTGCTGTAATTACTTTCATATATGAACCTAATGTATTTAATAAGTAATCATCTAATGAACTCTGTAAACTTACGTTAGGGTCATTTAAGCCTAGTTTAGCTAACGGTAAACCGAATGCCTTAGCTATAGCTTTAGTGCTTGCTGTGTTGTTATTAATCACGTTTAGAATGTCTGTATTAATCTCTAGTTGTTGAAAATCCATAGTCTCATCTAAGACTAATACTTTACCTGCTTGGTCTTCTCCACTGTTAGCTTGTTGCCACTCATCTTTAATTTTTTTCCTAGCCTCAGGTGATAATTTACCATCACGCATTTTTAAAACTGAGCCAGCTTGACTACCATTAGCAAAGAAATTAGAAAAGAACTTCTTACTAAATTTCTGTGTGTTCATATCATCATGTAAAGCACTCAAAGCTGTAATAGGATTAATCCCATCTGTACTAAATGGCATAATACAAATTACGTCCTCAAACTTAACCCGTAATGTCTTTCCATTGTTTGTAACTTCGTAATAGTAGCCTTTCTTATCATCTTTTAATTTTATTTGACTTGTCTTAACATGATATAAAGCTTGTACTTGATTATTAGGGTTACGCTCAATCTTTATATATCCTTTACCAGTTAACAAGGCACTCATCATAACGATATTTTTTAATTGATAAGCGTTGTAATACTTATTGGGTGCTTGATTGAGCAGGTATTCAATTCTGTCTTTGTCTCTATAAATTCCATTCTCTTTTACTCTTATATCTAGCTTAGCTATGTCCTTTGCAATCGTTGTAATAGCTGTAAATATATCTGAGTTACGTAAAGCTTTGTGTTCGTCCCAATTCAAAGCTGTTAATGGAATAGTATGTGTTGGGAAAGCTGAAAATACATCACCCGTTGATTGTGTTTCTACTGGATTAATATTTCTAGTTTCCCCTTTAAAGAATATTCCCATGTTTTAATTGTCACCTCCCTTTATTGTGGTGGTTGGTTGTTACTTGCTTGTTCAAATTGATAAATGAGAGCAACTAAAATAAACGACACACCTGTAGTAGCTAAGCCAAAGACTAAGCCAAGGTATAAATAACTTGCTACGTTTATTAGTGTTAATCCCATTAAAAAAAGAATGGCTACTAAGTGTGTAACTATCCCTTGTCCTAATACTTTTAATAAATTCAATTGTTAACCTCCTAGAATCCGAAATCATCACTTAAAATATAATCTTGCATATCACTAGTAAATGCATGGTTTCGTGCTTGTGTAAATGCTGTGACTAATGCCACTAGAGCATCAATCTTATTTCTGTTTATCTGTTTAGATAATATAATGTTATTGTTATTGTCAGGCTTAGTTATAGCGTTGTTGATTGCTAAGTTTAAGTTAGGGTTTTCATGGTGTAGTATCCTTTTCTCTAGTACGTCCAACTTGAACTGTTTAAGTGCTGGTGACATGTTCTTATAATCTTGTGGAACCTGTACTAATGGATAGTCTGTTTCTTTTTCCATCTTAGTTACAAAGTAAGAACTTTCCCAACTGTCATAACAAATTGCCTTAACATTTAAATTATTCTGTTCTATATAATCAACTAACCAATAATACAATTGTTCGGGGTCTATAATGCCACTATCAGCTGTTGTAATAGTTGCCATTCCCATATCAGCTAGTTTTTGATAATCAATTTTATCTTGTTGTATCTTATTCTCTAATCCATTCTTTGTACCAACGAATACATGACTATCAACAAAGTATTTTTTATTATCTGTTGGATATATAAAGGATAATGCTGTTAAGTCTTCACTTCTAGATAAATCGACACCGATATAAACCTCTCGACCTTTAATATCTAACTCTGAATCTGTTCTACAAGCGTCCCAATCACTAAACGCTATAAATGTATCTTTACTTGCCTGTCTCCATAGATTAAATGACTTAACATACAATGAGTTTAATTCATTCTTGTCTATACCTTTCTTAACTTCTTTAGTTAAGTTAGCTGTCATGATTTCTCCTTGTTCCTCATCTTCAATTAAAGGATTAGATTTAATCCATGTCTCAGGTTCATGCATTTCCCTTTCAGAATCTTGTTCAGCACAGAAAATGAAATAGTTATCATTGACTAAATCACCGTCAAGCACCTTAGTAATATATTGATACTCTTCAAAGAATGGGACATTCAAGTTTGTACCAGCTGTTGATATGAAATATAAACTTGGATTCTTAAGTAATGTTTGTCCACGTCTAATACCTTCATATACTTTGTTATCTTTAAGTAAATGAGCCTCGTCTATAATGCCTGTACTAATCTGTTCACCCTCTAAGTTATCAGCCTCTCGACTAAATGCCTTTATGATTGAACGGTCTTTAGTATTGATTAGCTCATGTATACTTGGTGTTAGCTTAGTTATTTCTTTTACTTTTTCTGATTTATTTCTCATAGCTTGCAATTGAATATGAGCATCATTCCAAGCCTTTGTTGCTTGTCTTTGAGTATTAGATACAATTGCTATAGTTCTTTCATACTTAGGCTCTGTGCCTAGTAACAAATCATGCATAGCTATACCTGCAAGTAAAAGTGTCTTACCATTCTTACGTGCCATACTAATATATGCCTCTGTAAATCTCCTATTTCCAAAATCATCTACCCAACCAAACAAGGAACCGATTATAAAACATTGGAATTGTTTAAGTTCCATATCTCTCATTGTCTTAGGTACGGGTAAAAGCTCTATAAAGTTAAGTACCTTTTCTGCTTTCTCAACATCAAAGTGATAACTGAATACTTTTAAATTCATATCTCTTAAATGTCTCTCAGCTGATTGTATATTCTTTTTACTTGCTACTATTTCACCATTAACTACTTTTTTAGCGTAATCTGTTGTTCTATCCACTTGTTTTATCATAAGAAATCACTCATTACATCCTTTTCTTTATCTTCTTTCTTAGGTGTTACAATTTTCATTCTTGAATCTAAAGATAAGCCTAGTTTAGGAGCTATTTGGTTCATAGCTGTAATACTATCTCTTTGAATAGTGTAGTATGGTGATAATTTAGAGCCTCGTTCTGTTTCTACTACTTTCTCACGTACTAAATGTTTACTAGCGTCTATATAGTTTGAATAAGTCTGACAGTACATAGCTATCAGGGCTAAATCTAAACTTGCTATATCTAACTCTTCTAGTAATGGGTATATTCTTTTATATTCTGCTTTAGCTACTTTGTCTAAGAAGTTAGGTGGTGTTTTCTGTAAGGGTGTGAGCTCTTTAAGAGCCTCCTCAGTTGCTTTAAGTTCTTCTTGTACTTCTTTTGTTCGTCTTGTCTTTTGTTGGTCTAAAGTTTTCCTAGGTCGTGCCATTAGTTGGGCTCACCCCTTTCTTGTATTTAATTATACTTAACTATTATGTAAGAGTAATACCGAAGTATTAACTAAAAGTAACACAATTTTCCAATTATAAATCAACATTCACACGAGGAATACTCGGGGTCGTTGTATAGAGTTCTCGAAAACGTTGGGGCTCTAAGGCTCAGCCCCTTTTCATTTTTTAAAATTATTTTTTATTTTTTTCTTCTCTAAAATTTTTCTGTCAACCAAAAGTTGTACCTTGTTAACTTGTGCCCCGTCTTCTCTGTTCCTCTTTCGTCTTCTTGTTGTGACATGAATGACATAATGGAATTAGATTATCTTTATCTAATCGTTTGCTCCAATCATCTTTTAACTCTATGATATGGTCTACTACATTAGCTTGTTGATAGTATCCTTGTCTTAAACATTCCTGACATAGATAATCATACTCAAGCATTACTGACTTTCTTGTGTTCTTCCATTGTTTGCTTTGATAGAATTGTATATATGTTTTGTCTCTTTCGTTTCTATATCTTTCATAATCTTTATTACTTTGATTAATTAATTCTTTATGTTTCTCACAATATTTATTTCTATAATCAATTAGTTCATTACAATTATTCTTATTACATTTCTTTTTAGGAATTGAAATCACATTCTTTCATATTGATAAAGTTCATCATCAATATAATATTTAATTATTGTTCTATCATTCTCTTCTCTTACTTCTTCAATCATGCAATCATTTAAATCTATTTCATATAAAGCTTTGTTTGTTTCGTATTCAATATCATTAACAGAATGAATTATCCTTACTCTTAACTTACTATCAACTAAACTTAAATCTCTTTGTGTCATTAGTATTATCATTCCTTTATACTATTGTATTATGTATATGTTATATATAAGTATTACTTTATGTATTACCCCAATGACTACTGTCACTGAGGTATCTAGGAGGTTCTTTGTATGTCTATATTAGGAGGGTATAGATATACCTGTGTTATAACACCCGTGGTTATTAACACGTGACATTATACAGGGTGTGTTACTTATGACCTATCTGTATAAGCCCACCTATTAATAAGGCATAGGTATTATGTATAGGCACATTGTTATGTACCCTGTGTGTATTAGTCTAGGTGTTCCTTGTATGCTCCCGTCTTGATTACAAGGATAACCATTGCTATAAATATAACTGCCCATACAATACTTGGTGCAAATACTATCCACCATGAGATACTAATAAATCCTAGTAGCTTTAATGTGATGAGTAGCATTGTAAATAAGTGTAAGTACTTCATTATGTTCCCTCCTAATTGTTCTATACTTCTATCTTCTTATAGTGTTCGTTTAAATATTCGGTATCCATTAGCTCACCTTTGTTACTAACCCATTGATAAACTGTAAATTCAAATGGGACAAACGTAGGATAAATGATAGCAACCTCTCCAGCTTTAAAATGAAAGTTTGTTTTAATACATTCATATGTGTAGTTTTGTAAACTCATTTATTAATCCCTCCTAGTTACTATCCTTGATATGGTTTACCTGTCTGGTGGCAATCCTGACACGATAGTAATGTTGTCTTAGGTGTATCATCACTAAACGCTATATGTTTCTCTACATCAAAACTCTTACACCTTGCACATTGGTAATGTGTCTCGTAATTCTTATAGTCATTATGTTGTATAAATTTCCTGTTATCTTCATCAAAATTACTCATGATATTACTGTCCCTCCTATGAGCCATATATAGCCCATATTCACGCATGTAATGTATATGAGACCTATCATACCTAAAAATGATTTATGGCTTACTGTGAAGTTATATGAGCTTAACTGAGTGATTAGGGATTGTAAGTAATAGACTGATACAAAATAAATAGCCCATGCTACTATTGAAAGTAATGTCATAGGCTAAATCTCTCTGCTCATACGAATATCAATGGTTAATCTGTCTGTTGCTTTGTTGTAATCAAAATCTATATCGCTGTTTGTTTCGATTTCATAATCATCTACAATACCCTTCTGATAAATAAAGGACTCTAACTCATCTGTGATATGCTCATATGTTTTGTTTCTATTATCATTTAATTTATTCATCTTATCTCTGAATATACGCTCATTGTTGCAACACCAATCATCTGTTCTAATAAATCTTGCACTCATTATAGGAACCCTCCAAATGTATCTGTATCTTCTTGTAACTGAGCAATTTCAATAATCAACATGACAGCCATATCTTCATCTAAATCATATGACTTAATAATCTCTACTGTTTCTTTACTTGTTGGGTCATTTAATATTCCTTTTTTTACTTCTTGATAAATACAATCCTTAACATAAACCTGTTTAAATAGCTTTTTATTATCTCCCATATATAGACCTCCTACAGTCATTAATATTATAGTATTACTTTTATTTTATACTTGAGTATTACCTTTAGTTATCAAATGAGTTATTGAATATATATAATGTATCATCATGTATATAATCGTCCAATAATTGATTATATAGTTGTGAGTACTCTTGTCCTGTTAGATAGTACTCTCCATATAAATCATTAATACGCTGTATAATCTCTTCATGTTGTACCTGTGTAATATAATTATCTTCTTTATTTAATTCCATTATCCTCCCTCCTTTATGTAATGGGTATTATGTATAGTTATTTATTATGTATATATGTCTCTCTCTACTTATATTATAGGTAGTATATACACTGATAATTAATACTATATGCTTACTCTATTACCTATAATAAAAAAGAAATAGATATTACACATACATTTAGTACATTCCATATAATTACATATAGATATTATTACTTATACTATTAGATACTGTATTACTCTCAACACTCTTACTACTTTAGGCTTACTCTTTATAATAGATATTACACGTTCTTTTAGTACACATAATTAAAAAATAGATATTACCCATACATTTAGTACATATATAATAAATAATAGTGTTATAAACCCGGCATTTTAAGATAATTATAATGTCTCTATCCCTTGAGGCTCTAAGGGTTAAAGGGTATTGATTGTAACCTACCCTAGTACTGGATATATGATAATATCACGTACTAGGATACCTTTAATTATAATTACTGTAAGCCTTGAGAGAGTAAGAGTTAAGCCTTATTGAATAGTTTAAAATGCCGACTTTTATTACTATATGTGATTAGTACTAACAGGGTGCCAAACCTTACAAATAATAAAAAGAATAAAAAACTTTACTAAATCTTATTGACTATTCCGTTAGTTGTTGCTATATAGTAGTGAAGAGTGGTAAGGCAAAATAAGACGTTTTAAGAGCATATAATAGTTTTATGATAGATAATACCTATTTCATATTACATGAGCAAATAGGAGCTAATATATAGTCAGCTGAGCGTACTACAATCAAACTACTACATAACTAAAAAAGATTTCTATATTACTACGTAAAGTAGGCTTGAAATGACTTATATAGTAGAGATATAAAAATAATTTAAAGTTTTAACACAAGAATACATAAAATCGGTGTATGGGTTTCCTATTATATAGTGTAGGGGAAGTTGTTAGCCTTTACTCTGAATGAAATTTAATAAAATTCCTTTCACTTTCTATTTTTATTTTTTGTTTGAGTACTAGCCAATCAGGGTTAGTACTTTTTTTAATAGGTGAGAGGTAAGTATAGATTTATCTACCTAACTTAATATAAATACAAAGGAGAACAATATTATGAGACAAGACAATATTAGAAATGAATTTACACAATGGCTAGAGGATAATGATTATCCAACTATTAGAAGAGTTACAGATAGAATAGGAATTAATTATATTTATTTTATGCATTGGAGAGCTGGGAGAAAGAATTTTAGTGACGAGAAGTTAAAGAAAGTAATCAATCATATTAGGAAGTAAACACTTAATCAAAATGGTTAGGTGTTTTTTAATACAAAAAATAAGACAAGGGAGCAATTTATAATGACAAACGTAATTAAATTTAAATCAGAGGTTAAAGTAGTAGAACAAAGAGAAGTATTAGGAAAAGATTTTAAAATGTATGGAACAGTTGAGGAACCATTATTCTTAGCTAAAGATGTTGCTGAGTGGATTGAACACAGTCAGCCTACTAGAATTGCTAACTTAGTAGATGAAGATGAAAAGCTGATGTGCACTATAAGCACCTCAGGTCAAAAACGGGACGCATGGTTTCTAACAGAAGACGGTCTATATGAAGTATTAATGCAATCACGCAAACCAATTGCTAAATCATTCAAGAAGAAAGTTAAAGAGATTCTTAAAGACGTTCGTAAGCATGGTATGTATGCTACAGATGATGTAATCAATACAATGTTAGATGACCCGGATACTATGATTACTCTATTAACTAATTACAAGGAAGAAAAAACTAGAAGACTAATAGCTGAGCAACAAGTACAAGAATTACAACCTAAAGCAACTTACTATGATTTAATCTTAGATAGCTCAGATACTATGACAGCTACACAGATATCTAAAGATTATGGTATGAGTGCACAAGAATTTAATATATTACTTAGTAATTTAGGTATTCAATACAAGCAATCAGGACAATGGTTACTATATAAAGATTATCAAAGTAATGGTTATACACAATCTAAATCATTTAAGTATCCAAAAAATGATGGAACTGTAGGAGTTAACTTATCGACTAAGTGGACACAAAAAGGAAGATTATTCTTATACGAGTTTTTAAAAGATAATGGAGTTTTACCTAGCATTGAACATACAGCTTAACCTAAAGCCCTATTCTATAGGGTTTATACATATATCAATAAAAAATAATTAACATTTTACACTTTTGCTATTAAAAAGGGTACCTTTTTAGGTTCTACTCTTATATTAATAGATGTAAGGTTATTAAAAACTAAAAAAGAAAGTAGGAATAGAAACATGAAAGATATAATTTATTTAACGGTAATATTCATATTCATTTGTACAGTATCAGTATTCTTAAGTTGGGTTACACCAGTTAGTTATTGGGGTTATATATTTACTTTAACAATTAATTGGTATGTTTTAGTGACGTTTAAAGAATATTTAACTAATAGATAATGTTACAAATATTTCATTTATATTACAATTATGTAACAAACAACTTTTACGTGCAATTATATGTTATAATTATATTAATTTAAAAGAATGAGTGTAACAACTCATTAACAGGGAGGGAATAAGCTATGAGTAGAACTCTAAAGGCTAGGAACTCGAGACTAAGATTTAAATTTAAATTGTGGCATTCACAGAACTATGCACCAAACATTAGACGTGTAGCCGAATCAGCTAATATGTCTTACGGTGTTTTAAGATTATTTATTTCAGGTCATAGAGACCTAGGAGAAATGAACCTCGACAAACTAGAGGAATTTCTAGACAAACAAACAGAAAAACAAAAAATAACTAACTAAGAAAGAAAGGAAGTAAAAAATTGAATACAGAAATCATTCAGAAAATGAATGAGCTGATGATTACTTATCGAAAAGCTTTTGTTAAACAAAAAGCTGACGGTTCTTATTCAAAAGTTACTCATTACAACCTGAATGATGGAACGATTGAACAACATTTAAAGGGCAAAGAAACAATTGGGATATATGCTAATGAAGTATCGAGCTTCATATGCTTTGATATAGACACTAAAGAAGATGCTGAAAAAGATTGTAGGCAACTAGTAAACACTTTAGTTGATAGATTTAACTTTAGTAGAGATGACTTACACATTTCAACCTCAACAAATAAAGGAATACACTTACACATTTATTTCACTGAGGTTGTTTCAATCAACATACTAAAAAGATTCTATCATGATGTTATAGACAAAGCTGGTTTTACTACCGACCAAATTGAAGTTAGACCAACCAAACAAGCTTTACGCTTGCCTTTATCTATTCATAAACTGACTGGAAAGAGGACATGGTACTTAGATAAAAACACTTATAAACCTATTGAAAGCTTTGAGCACATACTTACAATTAATGCTATTTCACCTGAGGTCATTAAAAATGAGTATTGTGAGTTTAATCCTTTCATCATTAGCAAGGAAGAGTACAAAGAATTTGAAGAAATAACAGGCTCAACTAACTTTAGCACACAAGAAATTGAGGACAACATAGAAAATGTAGAGTTTGTACTTAGAAATAACCATCTGAGATTTGCTCATTCTAGAAATGACACTACATTATTCCTATCAATCTACTTAAAAGATAGATACGGATATACACAAGAGCAAACACAGCAAACTATTACAAACATACTATTAAACACAAAACAAACAAAACCAATGTTAATTAGTTCCTCAGAAAGTTTTATTCTTAAGGAAACTAAAAGAATAGTTAAAGTAGTTTATGACAATGACTACAAACTTAAAGCTAGAAGTAAAGACGTAATAATCACTAAAGACGAAGTGTTAGATATATTGAGTATTAAAGAATTTCATTTGAAACAACTATACTTAATCCACTTAGTACAAAGTAAAAGATACGCTAAAAATAACGGTGAGTATTATATAACTTATGAAACAATGAGTAATATGGGTGCTACTAAAAATACTAAAAGCTTAGCAAATTATTTGAAAGAACTAGAGATTAGAGAACATATCCAAGTAGTACAGCGTAGAGTTTGGGATTCAGAAAGAATTGTAGCCGAGGGCAAGGCAGTATATAAACCGAACATATATAAGATAAAAAAAATCTTTAATCAAGATGTTGACAGCATCAAGATTAAAGATAATGACAAGTTAGATTTAGTTACTTTCTTGAAGAGCTGTGACGAGCAATTTCAAGAGATAGATTTGAAAAGTTATTTACCTAGAAAACAACTTGAGAAAGTTAAGAAAGCTGTTTAGGTTTCTATATTCACCTAATATATTAGCAAAATGGCTGAGGGTTGTAAAGCCCTTAGCCTCATAATTTATATTTATCTTAAAAAAGGTTAAAGAAAACCTAATTATACATTAACATACTAAAACCTAAAATAAAACGTAACATTTTACACTAAAATCGGGAAAAGTGAAAAGTTGTCTTATATTAAGTATAGGAAGAAAAAGATGAGTTAATAAAAAGCTCATCTAATTTTATAACTCTTTTATATAAATAACAACATATCTTCCCAATTATAATATTAAAGCAAAATGACAAGTAAGTCAAACAAAAAAACTAAAATTAGAAAGCAGGAAATCATTATGACAAAGCAAATTATTAAGGACGCACATTTTCAATCACTATTAGAAGGAAGAGTAATAAGAAAGTTTGATGAATCAGCTACTAAAGAGTATTACGTAAGTATTTATGGGAACTTCTATTCAAGACTTAAGAGCAATGGGAAAGTAATTCAAATGAAAGTAGTAGTAGATGGACAAGGATACTTAAGAACAAATATCAAAAACAAAACAACTCGTGTACATGTGGTCGTTACAGAGACATTTATTAGACCACGTAAGAAAGGTGAAGTTATTAACCATAGAGATTCAAATCGTTTGAATAATAATCTTAATAACCTAGAAATCGTTACTCAATCAGAGAACGTACAACATGCTTGGGACATGAAGAGAAGAAAAGTAGCAGGTAGAGGTAAACGTGGTTTGACAATGGAACAAGCACAAGAGATTAGAAAGCTACACAAAGAAGGTAATTCATTTAATGGACTAGCTAGACAGTTTGAGTGTACGCCATCAACTGTTAAGCAAATCGTAGAAAATAAAACTTATATTTTTAAAGACATTTCATAAAAAAGTATAGATTACCAATATTCAACTATACATCAAGTAATACAAAAAATCAAGGATAAACGAAGGGAATTAACACACAATGAAACAAAACATACAGGACTTATTTAACTATCATTTTGAATACGGAACAAGGGACAAAGATAACACAGTGAACTCAATAATCATTGTTAAGGGGTTACAATCTCAAGCTACTAAAGAACAAAAGGACTTAGCTAACTTCTTTAGAGCTATTAAGAAACGATACGGTACAAGCTTAGAGTTCTACAATACTGAGGATATGGTACAAGAGTTTGCTCACCTATTCTTAGATGGGGCAACTAAGCTAGAGCAATTAGAAAGTTTAGATTACTTACTAGATAATCCTACTGTATATAAAGAACGTATTAATTATATCTTTAGTAACATTACAAATGAGTTTAAATATATAGCTAACCCACAATCGGAAACGATTGTAACTGATACAGGCAAGAAACATATTGATATACAAATGGGTAGTATTGACGTTCTTGTAAGCAATGATGAGGGAGAAACTGAGTTATCTAATCTATTAGCACAAGATACTAACCTATTTAGTGCTAAGGATTCACACCACAATCACTTTATACAATGGGTGTTAGACAATAGAGAGACTATCCTAACAGCACGTCAGCTAGAGGTATTTAATTACCTTATGGTTAACTACATTCCATTAACAGATAGAAAAGAAGATACATTATCTAAGAGACAAGAAATGTTAAAAGAGATTGGTTTAACAAGTAACAGCTTAAATAGTTCATTCAAAGCTATCAAAAAGAAATGTATGAAAGCTTATGAAAAAGAGTTCCAAGGTATCTATCACGGTCACTCACACAATGGACGTATGAACTTGCACGATATGTTAGAGAGTTATGTAGAGTTTGCTGACAGTAACAAGTGGATAGACCAGGAGGAAAGACGTAACACGTTAACATATGATATCGCTAGTCACTTTGATTATGAGGATTATGAGTTAATCATTACTAAAGGCTTAACGTCTAAACAGAAACAAGAAATTGTTAAAGGTATTAATGATAAGGACAAGGAGCATTACCCACGTAAGATTAGTCATAAGGTATTAAGATTAATCAATAACAATATTAAAGATTATTTAAAAGAGAATGAGGACAATGTTATAGAGGCTAGTTTCCCTGAGTATGGATATAAAGAGAACCCACTAGCTGGATTAGCAATTGTACCTAGTAATAATTTATCAATGACAGCAACGGGGCTAATCACATACAAAGATAAAGAAGGCAATGAAAAGTTAGCATAAAAAAGAGACCTATTAATTTAGGTCTCTATACATAATTACCATTTAAATCTAAAGAACGAACAACTATTTTATAAGGGGTTTGTACCTCACCTATTTTTAAATCACATTGAGGACAAATTGCTGATTGCGTATCTGTTGTCGATATTTCGTTCTTCAGTATTATATTTGATATAGTAGTGCAATTTTGACATTGAACTTCACCAGGATTTACTTTTCTCACATAGTCACTTACTTTCTTTATTATTTATTTTTAGGTCTACCTGTTTTTACAGATTGGTCTTCTATTGATTCAAACCATTGTTCAATACTTTCTACGTTGTCACCTTTAGCTGTAGAAAGGAATCTAAGTTCCCGACCTCTATTATCTTGTTCAATACCATAAGTTTCACCGTTTTCAGTGAACATATAATAGTTGTGATATATCTTACCTACTTTAGATTTTTTGTGTTGCACCTCTGGTATTAAGCCTTCTTGTGATTCATATTCATCTAAGAATGATTGGATAGCATAGTTAACTATCTTACTTTTAACACCTTTTGATAATACGCGTCCTTTGTTTACTTCCTCGGGGCTCATATTTTTAGTTAATTCTGAACCTAAACCATTAGTAGCCTCTATATAAGCCACTAAGTAATCTAATGTTTGAATAGTTTCATCACTAATTAAATAAGTTGAACGTGTATGTGTATCTGAAATGATTGAGCTGTTTTGTCTTTTATCAGCGTAATCTTTTAATTTATCTTTAACAGTCTTTGTATCAGTATTATCTACTGTATCAAATGTTTCTACAGTTTCCTCTTCACCAAATAACTCATTATTCATAGCCTTACACCTCTTCATCTATTAATTTTTTTAAAGCTGATTTAAGCTTGTTTATCTTATTACTGTTTACTAATAGATTGTTTTCCATCATCTGATTACTTACCTCTATTGAGTTGGGTAATGGTCTAGTAAGTTCAATACCTTGTTTGCTATCAACAAACTTCTTAAGTTCATCATACACACTATTGTGTAGCTTAGAATTTTTAACCATCATACTAGGAACTATCTTAATCTCAGTTTTAAGATTTAACTTTCTAATATCGTTAACCACTGTCATAAGATTAGCTGAGCTAAATTTATCAAGTATTGTAGGTATCATGACTAAATCACTAGCCACATAAGCTGATTGTACAGCTGTAAGTTTAATACTTGGTGGCGTATCAATGATTACATAATCGTATTCCTTATAAACTTCTTGTAGTAGCTTTTTAATAGCTAACTTATCCACGTTTAAAGTTGATATCTTAGAGCTACCAGGTATGTAATCTACATTCTTGAAATTTGATTCTTTAATAGCATCTTTAATAGAAACTTTATGAGTAAGCACGTCATATATTGTGTGCTCGTCACGTGACGTTCTGTAGACGCTTGTTGCGTTCTTTTGTTCATCTAGGTCTAATCCTAACACTTTATACTTTAAGCCTTTTCTGCCTGCTGTATTGAGTGAGAGAGTGGACTTACTAGAGCCACCTTTAGCCGAACTATATACTACAACTTTCATAGGTATACCTCCCTATTAACTTTTAGTAATACTATAGTTAGAATACCATATCATAATGAAGTAATCAATAATACACATACTTGAGTAAAACATAAAAGAAATATAAGAATATTAAACAAAAGTAATACTTAGGTATTGACTTTGTATAATAACTAGTGTATAGTACTATATATAAGGAACGGGAAAACAAATACATGGAGGTTTTACAAATGAAACTTAAAAATTTAAACAACTACACTCACCAAGAACTTACAGACATTATCACTCAAGTTAAAGCTTACCTACAGTACACAGGAGAAGAGATGGCAACAATCACACTTGTTAACTACCAAGAACAAACAGATGATGAACAAGAACCTGAAACACACTACGAAATATATGAGTCGAAGATAGACATTGAAGAAGAGAGCACATACAATGAAGTTATGGAACAAGCAATCTACAGTGAGGAACTTGTTAAAACTTACAAAACTAAAAAAGGATTATTACAAGCAATGTTAAATGATAAAGATATAAAGGGTTCACGTTACAGAATACATTCAATAATATAAAATAAAGGGGAGGGCAAACCTCCCTAATAAATAATTGGAGGAATTTAAAATGAACGAACAAAAAACATTTGATTTCTTAACAGAAAATTTTGAAATGGTAACAATTGATAATGGACAAAATACGGTTATAACTTCTAAGGGTATTTACAACGTAACAACTTTTGAAAATGATAACTACTATACTGTTATGAAAGATGACCAAGATGTTGTTAACTTTAAAGAATTAAACGAATTACTTAATTACATTAATTAAACTTTAATAATAAATAAGTGGAGGAGTTAGAATGAAAGAATTTAATTTACCACAGCTTATACAGTATGTTTGGGATAATGATTTGTTTAACACAAGGTTTACAAGTAAAGATAAGAATACAGTTATTGAGTTCTTTGAAGAAGATGATTGGGACGTATACGGTAATGACTGTAAGAAATCTACATTATTTAATCTAAGTGATATGGAAAGAATTTAACCAGGAGGGATTAGATGGATAAACGTGAAAAGGAATCTATAATTGGTCTCATTGTTTCATTAATAGCTATTATGGAGGAAACTACTGACGATAGTACGAAAGATAGAATAGATGAACAAATACATCAGATTATGAAAGACTTAAATTTAACCTGGGACGATATGTAATTATTGTCCCTCACAATTGAATAGGGAGGGTAGAACATGACAGATGATATTAAAATGTATCTTGGAATGTTTGGATTAGGGATATGGTTAGCACTTACCTTTGCTATAGGCAATGGTACATTTTTTTAAGCTATCATAAGTAATACTCAAGTATTAAATATAATTAATACTAAAAATTTTTATGAATAAATATTCAAGTTATGAAAACGGTGAAAATCGGGAAATACCTGTTAAATATAGGTTGTATATTTTATGCATAAATGAAAGTCATTGTAATATTACAAAGTCTAGATTTACCAAGGGATAGAGGAAAAACTTTAGTTTACATAATTAAACCTTATAGGAACTAAAAATTTATACTCTATACACGATATATAACTTTCTAATTAAATATAGTACAATTAAAATAAAAACATGGAGGTTGTTTTTTATGACAAAATTAACATTTAAGGATAAGACAGTTATAGAACCTGATTTCTTTAACCACATTCACAAGACTAAAAAAGATGAATACAAAGCATTACCTATAGAAGAAAAAAAGGCTATTCTTGATAAATTTGCTAAGTTTGCACCATCTGAGAAAGAGGCTTTTAAACGTGAAAATAAAGATTTAGTTAAATTACAGCTTAAAAATCCTAACTTAGATATTACCACCGATTATACTGAATGTACTTACAGACCAATTACTGCTAGAAACTTTGATACTATTGAAAGACTAAGTAAAGAGGCTGACAATCCTAGATTAACAGAAAAACAGAAAGAAAATCTATATATTCAGATTGAAAGAGCTAAGACAGGGATTTTATTAAATCAAACGGGGAAAAATGATAAAAGTTATGAGAAAACAGTAGATTTTGTTGAGAAAACAGAGAAGTTTACCGAAACAATGGATAAAGTACAGCAAGTTGGTAATAAAATGACACGCAAAGGTGTTAAACTTACAGCTATGGTTTGGACACCATTACCTTATGTAGGATATAGCGTAATCAAAAGTGCACATAAAGGAAAGAAACAACAAGAGGTAAAAATAGTACCTGAAACTAACAATGGTGAATCTGAATTAGTTGGAATGGTTAAGGCTATAGATACAGCACTTAATAATGGAACTATTGAGAAGGAACAAGCCAAAGAAATATTAAACGATTACATTAATAATAAGTATTAATATAAGATGACCTGCCTTAATTGGTGGGTCTTTTTTTGCCTTGAAATAGAACATACGTTCGTATAATATTGTATATAAAGGAGCTGTTAGATATGAAAATTATTAACGACAACATGCCTGAGCCATATTGTTATGAGACAGATTATAGAAAAATACCTAAGGAATATCTTAATCCACGTATTCCTCAAGGAAGAGGAATGGTGAAATGGGCTCCAATGGCAACTATACCTAAACAATATGAAATGATTAATCAGCATATCAAAGACCAAAATAAAGTAGATAAACCTGAGTTAGATGAAATGGCTCTATCAGATTTGAATAATGTATTGTTAGAAAAGTTATTCTACAATCCTACAGCAACTATTAAATATTGGGAAAATGGTTATTATAAAAAAGTTGAATGTGAGATTAATAAGTTTGATAGTGAGCGTAACGTTCTGCAAGTTTTAAATGAGAATAATAAGAAAATGGATATAAGTATCGACTGTATAGTAGAAATTGAATAAAAAGAGAGTTTTACCGTTCACTCACGGGCTCTCAGACGACTTGAGAAATGTTTTTGCCTACCATTACCCACTAACTGTTGTCTGAGAGCTTACAGTTATTGGTATTATCATTGGAATAGTGGCTAAGTATTTGGAATTCTAATATTTTAAATTTATGTAAGTAAAAAATTTATATTTTCAAACGTTTAAGTATCAACGATTAGGAAACATATTGATAAAGTCAACCCTATTACATATAAGAATTTTTAGCTATTATGAGTGTTATCAAGCATTATTGATGATATAATAGCCTTATAAAAATTAACGAGCTTATTGATTGCCTATATTTTCACCGTGCCTTATTAGACCATGGTGAAAGGGGTGATTGTATGGGCTTAGACGTAAGTATACACCTAGATATATATTTAACATTAAAGATTACTTACACAGTAACATTACCTGTTACTTTCTATTTATTGCTTAAAAAAGACAATAAAAAATAGTCGAATGTGCTCCAACACAAACGACTAACAATTCAATAAGCCATGGTGAAATATAGTAGTTAGACTATAGCCTTAATTTTTACACTCAGTATCCCTAGAAAAGTGCTGAGTGTTTTTTATTACAACTAAATATTAACACACAATATTCTAAATTGACAACATTAACATTTGACGACAAATAAAAAAGGACTACCCTACAATAGTAGAATAGCCCTCAACCAATTTAAAACATATCTATAGAATTAACTGTCACAAGTAACAATTAACTACTTCCATTTAATAGTTCCGAAATACTTTTCATTCTTAATTTTTTCTTGTTTGTCTGTAATCTTACATACAGCACAGTAGAAATATCCTGCTCCTGGATTAGTTGGGTATTTAAATTTAACCCACCAGTATCCATCTTTCTTAGTTACTGATACAAAGTCTACCCAATCATTTTTAGTGAATAACCATGAACCTTTATCTACAACTGAACCATTTAATCCTGGTTGTTTTCTAACCTTAATACCCGTTTTAGGTGCGTTAGGGTAGAAACGACCTTTCCATGCCCAAGTAATCTTCTTAGTTGCTGGTTTTTTTGCTGGTGCTGGAGCTATAGTTCCACCACTAATAGCTTGAGCAATGTCCTTAGTATAAGCTTGTAGATTTTTCTTGATGTAATCCATATCTTTCTTACTTGTAATGAAACCTAGCTCTACTAATCTGTAGTTAACACCCATTAGCTTAGCTATATTCACATTAAGTAAGTTATCACGAGCTGTAACACCTCTAATTTGTCCTACATGCTTAACAACAGCCTTTTGAATGTTATTGTCTATAGAATCAGCTTTAAGCCCTGAGCCTATGATTACGTGTCCACCACTAGCATTACCTGTTACAGCATCTAAATGGAACTCAATAACAGCATCATACTTCTGTCTTGATACCCAATACATACCATACTTAGTAGTGTCACCTGTGTTGTAACCATACGCTGTATCTTGGTATAAGTCTTGGCTCATATTAGAACCACCATAATAATCTACTTTATGTCCTGATTGTCTCAGATACTTAGCTACGTTAGGAACAATGTTCTTTCTGATAAAGTCTCTTTCATTTGTTCCGTTACCTACTGCTCCAGGGTCATTGTTCATATATCCTTTACCGTGACCAGCTACAAGTAATATTTTCATTTTTTTCTTAGGTGTAACTTTATTAACTACTTTCTTAGCTGTCTCTTTTGCTTTAGTAGTCGGTTTCTTTTTAGGTGTTGCTTTCTTAACATTAGGTACAATAAAGTGAGTACAACCATAGTAGTTATCCTTACGTCTAATAGGCTTTTTATTAGCTAAGCCATTCCAGTTTTGTTCCAATACATTCATTGTATTAGTGTTAACTGTGCCATATACAATTGCTACATGTCCCCATTGATTATATGTTGGTGAACCTGTTCTATAAATAGCTAGTGAGCCCACAGGTGGTACTGTTGATGGGTTGTTAGGGATAATCTTGAAATAACCTTGAAAGTTATTATTGATTAAGTCTCTAGCATTGCCCCACATACGTACTTTGTTATCTGTAAACCATAATACATAGTCTATAGCCAAGTCAGCACATTGTGCATGAGCGTATCGGTCAACGTCAATTGCTCCCTTTTCCATAGGTAAGAAATTGTTATCGTAATGTGTTCTCTTAGTAATCCTATAAGGGCTATTAACATTACCAGCTCTATATGCTCTTAACCTAGCGTTAATTTGGGCTTGTGTTTTAGCCATAATATCTTTCCTTTCTCATATAAAAAAGAGACAACCATTATTGGTTGCCTCCTATTTCTGTATGGTCATTATTTACTTTTGCGTTGATTGCTTGCCCTGTTGCTTTAGCATATTTCTTTTCAGCTTTATATTTATCTTTCTTCTCATCAGCCCATTTAGCCTCTTTTGTGATTGGGTTGTTCTTCCACCATGCCCAAATAGTAGCTACACCTAAGAAAGCCATATTAATAAAGTTACTTAGTTGCTCCTCGTCTAACGGAATAACATCATAACCGAACATAGCTAATCCTGAGTTAATTAAAGCTAGTGCTAATACAATCATTCTTGTTAATGTTCCAGCATCTATATTTTTCATTTATCTTTCTCCTTAATGTATTTATCCAACGAGTAAAGGAGCAATTACTTTAGCTAATACGCCTACTAAACTAATTACAGCTACCACAATAGTCCCTAATAACCCCTTACTCATTTTCTTTTCTTCTAATCCTACGTTTAGAGCTACTGTTTTATCATTTACAGCATTTTCTACTTGAGTTATTTTACCTTCTACTCTTTCAAAACGTTGGCTAGTAACTGAATTAGTTTCTTTCATTTCATCTACTAGATTGTCTAATGATTTAACTAAGCCATTTATACTTTCTCTACTTGCCTTATTCTCAGCTATAGACTCTGTAGTAATCCTAACCATTTCAGTGTGTCTATCGTTAAACTTCTCTTCAATGTTATCTACTTTATCGTCAAGTTTCTCTACTCTACCGTCTATCGTATTAATCCTCTTATTAACGTCTGTTATTCTGTCTGTGAGGTGTTTTATTTCTTGAGTTGTGTGATTTTCCATAATTGGGTTCCTCCGACTAAGACTAAAATAAATTGGATAACACCACATAAGAGCATAAAGTAATAGGTTACAAACAGGGTAGCTCCTGCTGTGGCTATCACACCAAAAATGATATGGATAATACCAGCGCCTAGAGCACCTAACACCAAGAACATATAACCCGTTGCACCTTTAAAAAATATACTGAGTAGTAAGGTTATTGAGAACAACATAAATAACCACCCTAATGTATTCATATCTAGATAATTAGACATACTGACATATAGGTGAGATACATTCTCTAGTCCTTCTGTGCTCATAGTTATCCAATCCCAAGAACGTAGTACACCGTTACCAACTAATAAGACAATAAGTAGATTAGAAAATAGCTCATAAGGGTTAATATTAGCTAGAGAAACTAGTAATTTTTTCATCTTGCACCTACTTCCTACAAAATAAAAAGCACTGAATTAATCAGTGCCTTCCGTTGGATATTTTTTTCCTGTAATTAAAGCATATTCTTCTTTATCAATCACTCCTTTTTCAACATACCAGACCATATCTTCAGGAGTATATACGTTCCAACCCCACTGAGTTTTTAAATCTTCAAACTTAGGGAATATCAAGTTCATATTATTTTTCCTCCTTTTTAAGCGTTTCTAGTTCTTTAGAAACCTCTGTTAGTTGCTTAGTGATAGATGCATTTTGCTGTGCTAATTGAGCTATTGAAATATTAGCTTGAATTACTTGTTTTTGTAACGAGGTAAACATTGTCCTTACTTCTTGGTCTGTACTATTAGAAAAATCAATATCATTATTTATAGGAGGCTCTTGAAAGATATTATCTTCTTCAACGTAATAAGGGTTTCTTTTAATAACCCCGTCAGAGTATATAAAGAATTTAGGTTTGAAATAGAATATAAAATCTTCGGGGTATTCATTAACTTGTATACCGTTATCAAATCCACCTACTAGAGCAAATGATAATATTTCATTTTTATCATTAAGTAATATTTCCATTAGTTCCACCCCTCTATTCTCATAACTGTTATATTGCCTTCTTCATCTTTCCCTGTTGCTCCCGTTTTAAGATTGTTAAATACTTCATTAGAGATAATAAACTTAGTATTGCTTTCTTTTGTTAGAATTGCCTCATAAACTTTTAATGTTGAACCATCTTCATCAGTTAGATTTGATGCTGTTAAAATAATATTGTTATTATTAGGAAGATTATTATCATTTACAACAGTATCTATTCCTCTAGGAGATTCAAAAGTAACAAATAGGTATTTATAGTTTTTATGAGATTCTGATAAGTTGATTGATGTTCCCATTCCTTTAGCATTACCTTCAAATAATACTTTCTTTTGAGTAGATAATTTTTCATTAGTGTATTGATTAGCATCTGTTAATGTTTCATTAGCACGTTGTTCAGCTGAATTTTTAGTTTCCACTTCTTCGTCTAGTGGTAGTGAAATCATTTCCTTCCAGCCACTGTCATTACCTTTATGAATATTTTTTTGAAATGTTTGCCCTGTATAGCTTAAAACAGCTTTTATTTGTTTTACGTCATCAAATGATGTAGTAACGTCTATATTCCAATAACTCCCAGCAGTATCACTACCTATTGGAGCATTTTTAACTCTCCACATTTGATAATATCCACTTTCTAAATTTACAGGGTCAATATCAGATACTCTTATTCTATCTCCGTTACTCTGTGTCATTTTATGTTTTTGCCATTCTTTAGATTCACCTTGAGTGACAACCTCACTGTTTAAAACACTATCTTTAAATTCTTGGTGTTTATCGTCCATATATTTCTTATCATCATCAAACTTGTTTGAGTATGTTTTAGCTTTGTTTTCTAACTCAGTTATCTTTGCATTAGCCTTATTATTCAACTCTTCAATACTAGAAGTTCTAGCTATTTCTAAATCACTTAAACCTTGTTCTTTAGCTTGTTTTAGTTGAGAAACATAATCTTCTGAGTTTGCCATTTGTTCTTCGATAGCGTTAAGTCTCTCAGTTAAAACAGCTTGTAATTCATCATACTCTACAATGTATTGAAGTTTAGTTTCTGCACTAATTTGGCTTATAATTGATTGCTCAATACCAAACGACAAAATACGTTCAGCTACAATTACATTTGAATTACCTTTTTCAGATATGAAGACTTGCATTGTAACCGTACCCTCACGTTTTAACAGTTCATTAGGAATATAATATTCAAACTTTCCATTGATATCGTGCTCAGTAAAATGTAGTGTATCTTTAATAAAAGAACCGTCACTATGTTTTAAAGCAATATGACCTAAAACATTTTCCTCACTTAATAACAATGGTTTACTATTTTTCGTGACATTAAATATAAAAACAGCTGAATCTCTATCAGCTGTTGAAAATTTAATATTTAAATCTTGTTGTTTTTGATACCTTGCTGTGTTCTCCATGTTTAATATTGTTTTTTTATCTAAATTACTTGCCATTATTTAACTTCCTCCCCGACAAATCTATACCAGCCTGTTGTATCCCCATTTTTTTTATAGTTTCTATAAAGTATTTGAGTACTAGCGTTTGAATTGTTACGGACAACTCTGTGCATGTATCCGTTGTTTTCACCTTGCTCAATATGAATAACCCAACCAGCAACATTTTTAAGACTAGTAGGAAAATCTGTCATTCGTTTAGTATCTTCCGTTGTCATGTAGTAAGTCATACCGACTATATTTAAATCTTTTAGCTTATTAATGTGAGAAGGTAATCTCTCCATATATCCAGCTGTTTTAGGAACATAGTTCCACGGGCTTATACCATTTCTATCATCTTTACGTGAAACAAAACGCTCAAATGTCAGCATGTTTCGACTATAACTATTTCTTATTAATCTTTGTAAAACATCTCCGTTTGATTGAGAAGGTTCTACTTGGAAGAACCAGCCAGCGTCTCTTTGCTTTTTATCTAATGGGAAATCATCAATATTTCTTACATGTTCTGTGTAAAGGTAATAATAACCTGGTGTAGTAATTTTTGATAATAATCTTAAGTTATCAGGGTCTAAAGGTAATGGTTTTACTCGTCCACCTGTGTCTGTTAAAGGTGTTGGGATGCCACGAGAATGTAATTGCTCTAATACGCCACGTTGAGCCACACCATATATTTTATGAGTTCTGTTTCCTGAGCCACCTACTGAGAACCCTATTAACAATGCTTTTCTACCTTCATTATCATAGTATACTTGCATACCTTCGGGCTCTGAGAAGTCACCAGGATAAAACCCACCTTCTCCACCGTAATTAATTTTAACTTGATACTTTTGTTTACCTGTCTTGATATCAAATGCTGTAAGATAATTATCTTTCTTAACATCTGATACACCACTAGACCAATATAAAGTGTTCTCATCAAATCCCGCACCCTGCATTGGTTGGTCTCCACTTGCAATATTCAGGGGAATATCAAATTTATACAACACGTTATCTACTCTTTTATCTATGTCATCTAAATCTCTTATTTCCACATAGTTTCTTGAGTTTCTTGTATTCCATTCACTTTTAGGATATTCAATTCTAAATAAGATTTTATTTTCTTTCTCATTTATAATTGGTGTCATGTATCTACCGTCACTATATCCTGTAAATACTTCTTCCATACCATAAGTTCCGTATGCTATCTCAACATTAGGCGTATATTTAAAGCGTACAATTTTATGAAGTCCTTCATTATCCCAAACATGAGAGTATATCCAGAGGGCATCATTTATATATCTATAACCATTATGAGTACCATGACCACCACCTACAATAAGGCTACTATCCACATACTCTCCATTAGGTTTTAGTCGTGTAAGCATATAACTGTCGTCTTGTTGAGCTTGTGTCATATACACTAACCCTGTCCTATTGTCGAACCAAAAACTCTGCATAACAGTATTTGTTAATGGGCTTAAATCTGTTACATATAAAAATTCTTGTTTTTCAGGTTCGAAACGATTTTCTGCTTTAAGAATCTCATCTTTAGCTTGATTGATTTCCTCTATACTTTCCTCTTTGTTGATTTTAGTTCTTTCTTCCCAAGCGTTAATATGTTCTTTTAATGTTTGGTAAGTGTTACCAAATAAGTCTACTCTAGCCTGTACAATCTCATTAGCACTATTATTTCTTGGTGCTAGAACTAATCTATTAATTTGAGATTGTAAATCATTAAGGGTATCCTTAGAATTTCTAGCACCATGTTGTATTTGGTCTGTTGTATGAGCGTTTTTTTCTTCTGTTTTATGATAATCCATATCTTTTTTATAATGGTTAATTTCTTCTAATATATATTTAAAGTTACTAACCATCATTCTTCTATATTCTTGTCCCAATTCTACTGGGAAATTAAGGTAATACATTATAGTCCTCCTTTAAGAGATTCAATTTCTTGTTCTAATTCAATAACTTTATTTGATAAATAATAATTGTTGTTTTCTAAGTAGTTTAATCTTTGTGCTAATTCATCAGGCAATCCTATAACATAATCAACATGAGCCACTGGAATAAAAGTCTCCCCATCTTTATCTTTTAAATATCTAACCTCTGCTTTAATCTCCAATTAGAACACTCCCTACTGAATCGGAATAATTTTCTGTTGAAACAACTTCTACTGTTCTTCTTGCTCTTTCTTTTAAAACAAAATTATTCATGTTCTTTATTTTCATACTTTCTTGTAGTTGAATTTGTAAAATATCTTTACTAGCATTACTGAACTCAACTTCTGTTGGATAAGGTGTAAGGGGATGTGATTCAACAATTTTTACAACTTTTAGTTCTGTATTGTATCCTAAAGGTTGGTGAATAAATCTCACTAAGTGATTTTCTTGTATTTGATTATTCATAATATAGTGCTTATCATCAGCACTACCTAAATAGTTTGTAGCTACTTCTACAATAGGCTCATCTTGCAATTCTTTTATCATTTTGCTCATTAACTCGTCTTTATTAGTTGATTCATCATCATATAAAGTAGGAGCCTCTAAATGACCAAATGTGTCATAGTTAGGTGATGTATAAGTAGCTTTAGTATGGTAAACGTCCTCACCTTTCAGTACTGCTGTAAGGTTTAACACCGTAGCCTTTTCAGTTCCTACATACATACAAGGTTTTGAATTTTTATAATCAACACCAGCTTTAGCACCTTTAAATACTGCTTTGAATGTGTGCTTACCTTTTGACAGTCCTGTTTCTAATACTATTTTTTCTGTTACAGCGTTCTTGCTATAGCAATCAAAAATGCCTTTGCTTGCACCGTCAATAAATACTTCTAACATGCCACCTTTTGACATTTTTTTAAGAGACCATTCTAATCGTTCATTGCCCCATTTACATGTGAAATCAGCTGAATAACTAGCTCCAACACTTTCTGTACGCCACGTGCCTTCTTTAATAAAAGAACCACCAAACTTAAGGTTTGATGGTTTCAAAGGGTTGTAATTTTTAGTTTCTGTTTTTGTTTTTTTCTTTCCATATCCACGTACGATTGTTTTTAACTCTTTAGTATCTATGTTTACTTGCACATCATCATTATTGTATTTATAAATCAGAGGCTCATCTGAATACTTATAAAAGCTTTCTTCATCATAAATATATATCTTTTTGTTATCTGCAAAATAGATGTATCCAAATAGCTCAGCACCTTCTACAAGTGCCTCCAGGACATTCTTTCCTCCCATATCTTCAATGGGAACACGATTATGGAACTCTCCTACTAATTCATATTTAAAGCCTAACTTGTTATTTCTAAATATATACTTTAAATATTCCTCTACTGAATAATGAGGGATTACTTCTTTTTCATTATCACTATTTAAATTTTCATCTTCTAAATCTTTGTCTATATAGCAATGTTGCAAGTCCATATATATATGTTTAGCCTCTATTTCATTAGATAGTATTAAGCCATCATATTTGTGTTGTGTATTTTTAATTACGTAATATTGGCTTTTCCATAGTAAATACATTTCATTTACAATCGTGTCAAAAATATCACTATTTTCACTTGATTTAAAAATTGTAAAACTTATTTTTCTTTCGTTATTTCTTTCATACTCATACTTAAAAGATTCATAATCAAAATCTGTCAGTATTTCCCCAAATTTTGAGTTCTTATCAAGTAGTATTAACGATTCCATTCTTCCACCTACCTAAAAATGTAATTGAACTTCCATTTAGTCTCGATTGACTTAATATCATCATCTTCAATTTTAATTGTGTTGTAACCTGGTGCTAATGTTAACCATTGCCAATTAGTATGAATGCCTACCCTGTTCCCATCTAGTAATGGGTGAACACCTTGCAATATTAACTTTTTTCCAGGTGTCAAAGGCTTTTTATAATGGAAATCATCTTCTGTTGTTAAGTTTCTTATTTTTATTCCATTAGGAGCATCTGCTATAATTTCAATTTGTAGTTTATGTTTTAATAAAGGGTTTATTGTATCGTTTGAACCATTGTATATTTCAAAGTAGTCCGTATTATGAGTATATTTAATAGAATCATCAGCCACTGCTACACTCTCAAATTGCCATCTACCATTTTTCAAATCAAACTCACTTGTATCGTCTAAGCTTTCTGAATAACCTTTATAGACTACAAAATTCACTTTAAAAGTTGCTAATTCACTTGTTAAATCTTCATTCTCTGAACCATCACAATATACTGCATATTTTTTGCCAGGAGCATCACTATGCCAAACATAATAAGGTTCCCTTCTAAAGAATAAACCTCTTAATTTTTGTTTTAACAATAATAAGTCATTATTATCTACACCTCTAAAGGAAAAGTTTAAAGCCAAATTAAAAGGGTCAAATGTTATTGACCCTAATAGAACACCATCAGTTCCCTGTATTTCTTGTGTGAATACTCTTGGTGAAACACTTTCTTCTTGAAAATCTAGATATTTTAAATCTAGAATACTTGTCACATCAAAACTAAAATTTTCATTAAATATTTTTACTGCTTTTTCCACTTAACGTATACCTCCTAAATTATAGGCTATATCTTTTCTTCTCTTACCTTGAGCTGTACTTACATCTCTCTCACTAAATCCAGCTTTATCCTCTATACCAGCATTAGACATTGCAATTTGAGTTAGTAACTCTATCTGCTTATTCTGTGCTTGTAATTGTTGTGCCATCATTTGCAATATTTCAGTATTATCATTATATTGTACTTGAGTATTACCATTTGATAGTTGGTTAGGACGTTTATTTCTATTCTTATTGCCTTGTACCTTATTAGATGCATAAGCTAATAGTTTCATAGCGTCAGTGCTACGTTTAGGATTAGTTGGTATAACTATTTCCTCGTGTTTCTCTTCTGTTAAGTTATATAGTCCAGGGTCTTTAATTACGCCACCTGTAGCATAACCATGTCCTTTACCAATAACGTTTAACATACCGTCAGCACCATAACGTCTCTTAGCATATCTAATACCAGCTAATAGGTTATCAAGACCATTCTTAATATTGCCATGACCTTTAAACTTGTTAGAGTGGAATGTTGGTGGTTTAACTTGTACTAGTCCTGTTGCTCTACCTTCATTGTAGCCGTCTGTACC
>NZ_JAJNHH010000018.1:0-43611 GCF_022386955.1 Mammaliicoccus sp. A-M4 | reverse complement strand
AAAAATCAAACAGATTTATTTTGTTAATACATTCTAAAAAACCAATGGTTGATTACTTCTAAAGATATTACACATAAATATGGACTTGACTGTATTTTCCATAATTTTAATATGATTTCATCCTAAGTACATGAGATAATTACCTCTAACAGGCTAGTTATTTTTATCTAGCTCGTTACATTTTCTAATAGGCTAGACTTTTCAAACAAGCACGTTAGCTCTGTATTTTCCAAACTTAAAATTGACCTCCACTACTATCACTACCACCTTTAAAGTATTTTCTTTCTTCTTTATTAAATACTTGTTCTGGGTCCATATATGGCTTTAATTTATATTTTCCTTTTGATAAATTCAAACCATCTATTGCAATTCTATCTTGTGTAACGGCATGGGGTGTTAACTGTTCATATTCTTGTGGTCCAACTGATGTTATCAGTTTAAAACCTTCTTTTTCTGATAAATACTTAAATGCTGGAGAACCAATTTCTACTCTTGCTCCGAAAGGATAAATGAATAAATCAGTCTTACCTATAATCGGTTCTACTTCTTTCTTCCATCTCTTCGTATCTTGAACAATTTGATTATAACTACTATTTGTAAAGTTTATATGGCCATAAGAATGACTGCCAAATTGCCACCCGTCACGCTTCATGACTTTCACTATTTCTTTAGCGTCTTGCTTTCTTTCTTCATAGTCTTTACTGTCTAATTCATTTGTACGATAACCCAGTACGCCCTCGTAGCCTGTTAATGCAACAACACCTTTAGCGCCTTTATAAGAGAAATCTTTATGTTCTTTAACATACTCATTTAAAATTGGTACAATTGCTTCTTGTGAAGATTTAACGGTCTTCCCGTGATCATCTGTTGATTCTGAAATCACTTCTTTATTTTCATTTAATACGAGTCGATTAACATTACCATTTTTACGCATATAGTCGTAATAATTCATATCATCAATTGACAAAATTAAAGGTTTTTTTCCTTTTGGTAATTTTAACTCTTTCTTCTTAACTTTATCTCCTGAAAAATCATATGCATCATGAGGATCTATTAAAATATAATTATTCTTATGCAGTTCTTTAATGGCAGCTTCAAATTCATGTGTTGTTAACATCCAATCAAAATATCCTTTTGCTTGTTCTCCTGTAAACGCACGTTTAGGATAAGGTACATTAGGATGGACAAACAAGTGATGGATAACGCCATTATATGGTTCCAAACTTTTTTCATCTTCTTTATCTTGTTTAGCATCATATTTTTGCGAAACTTTATTTTCAGTAGCCTTCTTTGGTGCTTTATTCGTTTTCTGTTCATCTTGTTGACAACCGGAAAGTACTGTTACGATAACTATTAAATATATAATACTGTTTAGTATTTTTTTCAAGAAGTCCCCATCTCCTTTTTAAATATATTTATAGTTATAATACTAGCGTTATTTCCAATTAATGTAAAGTGAGGTAAATAATAATTTAATTATAAAATAATATAAAGATTAAAATATGTAGAAGATTATTGAATGCGTGGCATAGTATGGCAAGTTCAAAACGCTTAGTCAAAATATAAATTGCGCCAAATACTAAACCTAACCCACAATAAATTAAAAATTCCCCGACGTTTAAAGGTCCATGTATCAAGCCAAATAGAACACTAGACACTATATATCCAACTAATAAATGACCTCTAAAAATACCTTTCATAATAAGCATCCTAAAGATGAGCTCTTCAAAAATCGGTCCTAAAATTACGAAAATTATAATGGATATCATGATAGGTAAATATTTTAAATCTTGATAAACCTCTAATTGATTATGTGGCTGACCAATTATTAATGAAATTGACCAGTAAATAACAAGACCAATTAAAGTAGCACATAACATATATAACAAATATGTACGTTTAATTGGCTTTACTTCAAAAATATTTAATTTAAACTTTTCTATAAGATATAGTGACAACCCAAATAACACAACGCCTAAAAGCAATATCCATAAATTTTGAGCCAGACCAATAGAAGTGTACGCTCCAGTTAGCATGATAATGAGTAATATAGATTGCCAAAATACATATTTATATCTTTTTGTAGATATTGGATTCGTATCATTTAATACTCTGTTTAAGTTCATTTTATTCTTCCCCATTTTTAATAAAGCCATCCCTAATTTATATCAATTCTTTTATATTATTATACCAATAATCTTAGTTAAACACTTTTATTTCATAGGAATTTTTAAAATAAATGAAGATCCAATATTAATTTTACTTTCAACTTCTAAAACACCATCCATTTGATGTGCTAAATTTCGCGCAATATACAAACCTAACCCTGACCCGCCGGTAGTCTTGTTTCTAGATTCTTCAACTCTATACGTTCTATCAAAAATACGGTTTAAATGTTCGCTCGCTATACCCGTCCCATCGTCAGACACAGTTATAACAAGAATATTCCCCGCTTCTTGATTCACTTTTAACTCTATTCTTGAACCAAGGCCTGTAAATTTTATCGCATTATCAATAATATTCAATAAAATACATTCTAATGGAACCCGATATTGTTTAAAGGATTGCACCTCATCACATAAATTAACATCAATCGTTCTCGATTCGCACGCGGCTTGTTGTTCATAAGTTTGTAATATAGAAACGAACAACTTATCTATATAAATCGTTTCAAGTTCATAATTGTTCCTTGAAACAGTATTCAAACTCATAACACTCGTTAATTCATCAAACATAGTAGCTATTCTTTGCGATTGCTTAATTAATACATCGTAAGCTTTATTTTGCTCCTCTTCTGTTGAAATAACACCATCTTTGAGACCTTCCGCAATATGAGGTAATGCTTGCTAAAGGTGTTTTTAAATCATGTGATAAATTTTGTACCATTTCTGATTTTTCCTGTTGTTCATGCTTCACTTGTTCAATTTGTATTTCAATATTTCGTGCCATCGTATTAAATGAATGACTAAGTTCTCTCATCTCTTTCGGACTATCAATATTAAGTTCTGTTTCATTATAATGACCTTGGGCTACACGTTTTGTCTGCAAATTCATTAAACGAATCCGTCTGACGAGTGGATTAATAAATAAAATACAAATAGCCGTTGTTAAACAACTTGCGATAATAGCGCTTATAGTTAGTAACAACGTTGTATGAGCATCGAACCACATCCATTTATATGCAACCGTTAAGATGGCTGTCGTTAACACAATGCTACTTATAAATGCAATTAATATTTGAGTTCTGATTGTTAACATTTATTTCGCCCTCTCGAATTTATATCCCAATCCCCAAACTGTCGTAATAACATAATCGTGGAAATCTTGTCGTTCTAACTTTTCTCTAATTCTACGTATGTGTACATTCACTGTATTCGCATCTTCGTAATAGTCATATCCCCAAACTTTCTCTAATAATTCAGATTTAGAAATAACTGTTTTTTCACGTTCAGCTAAATACCATAATAAATCAAATTCTCTTACACGTAGTGGAATCTCTTCATCGTTTATTTTCAATACTTTCTCTTGCTTACATAATGTCATGGAATCGAATGTTAAATAATCTTGTTTATTAAATTTTCTACTACGATTTAATAAATTATGTGATCTTAAAATTAATTCTCTAGGACTGAAAGGTTTCTTTATATAGTCATCTGCCCCTAAAGTTAAAGCATAAATTGTGTCATTTTCTTGTGTCTTTGCTGTTAAATAAATAAATGGAATATCAAGACTTTGTTCTCTCATCTTCTTAACCACTTCATAGCCATTTACCTCAGGCATCATAATATCCAATATCATCAAGTCAATAGAATCATCTATTTGCTCAATTGCTTCTTGTCCATTGGTTCCTGTAATTACTTGGTGCCCTTCATATTCAAAATACGTTTTACAGATATCCAGAATATCTTGTTCATCGTCTACGATTAGTATTTTTGCCCTGTTGTCATCCTGCTTCCTTCTTATTAAACTTATTGATAAATGTTTTTACAGATGTTGAATTAATACATTCTTTATTAAGCGCAATAAATATAAATCCAGATAATTGTACAGGGTATGTAAAAATCATATCTGCTAGAATGTTATTAATCATAATAAATATACCAAATAGAGCTGCAGAATACTCTAGGAAACCTATGATGAGAGCCAAACCAATCATTATTTCACCAATAGGAATAATCCATTCCCAATAAGAAGTGTAAGGTTCAATAATAATTTTAAAGAAATGTTTATACCATTTTGGAGAGTCTTGATTCTGTGCAATGACTTTAGTAAGACCACCTAAACTGAAACCACCTGTTAACTTTTCATAACCTTGTCTTAAAATGTATATGCCACTTACAATGCGTATGATTAAAAATATAATTTGATATAATTTTTTCATGATGTTTTCTCCTTTATATAACATGATAGGGAAAAACGGTTTACCCGAATTCCCCTAATAGAAGTAATTTTTTATTTTAATTTGGCACTACCGAATGTTACATGCGCTTTATTACAATATATTGTTACTTCGTTATATTTTGAAACATCCATATCTTTTAAATCAAAAGTTTGTTCCATTTTGTCATAATCTACTTTATCAATTTGTATACCGTTCTCAACATCGCCATCTTTTGTTAAATAAACATGTAAGTCTGGACCTTTAGAAGATTTATAATCAGTAAGCATTAATTTATGATCTTTAATAGTTGCTTTACCTTCAACCATTTCACCATTCATAGACTTAAACATACCAGACATCATCATATCGTCTTTTTTCATATCTTTATCTTTCATGTCCATGTCTTTATCTTTCATCTCTTTGTCCTTCATATCCATGTCTTTGTCCATTTCTTTATCTTTCATTTCACTTTTTGTTTCCATTTTTTCGTCTTTTTTCATATCGTTATTACCACATGCACCTAATAAAATCGTAGTTGAAAATTTCATTTAACACATCTCCTTTTAATTTGATATGTTAATTGTATAAAGTACAACTCTATTAAACCATTAACTGTTTATTAACTACCATAAAGTAATTCTTAAATATTTATTTCATTAATTTCATTTGTTGCACTTCGACTTACGAGTACTTTTTTAGTCATGTTAATAAACAATCCTGTTTCTACAACTCCAACTATAGATTTAAGTGCATGATTTAACTGTTCAGGGTGATGAATTTCTGAAAAATCACAATCAAGAATATAATTTTGATTATCAGTAACAAAAATCTCTTCTTCTTTTTTTCTTAAAATTGCTTTACATCCTAACGACTCTATAGATTGCGCTGTAATTTTCCATCCAAATGGTATGACCTCTATCGGCAACTTAAACTTACCAAGTATTTTGACTACTTTTGATTCATCTACAATAACGATAAATTTCTTAGCTGCATCAGCAACTATTTTCTCCCTTAATAGCGCACCGCCGCCACCTTTAATCAATTGTAAATTCTCATCCACTTCATCTGCACCATCAATTGCGATATCTAAACTTCTTATTTCTGAAAAATCACTAAGAGGAATTTTAAATTTTTTAGCCCATTCTGCTGTTTTTTCAGATGTAGGTACACAAACAATATTTAATCCTTCTGTAACCCGCTCACCTAAATGTTTAATAGCATAATACATCGTAGACCCAGTACCTAGACCTACTTTCATATCATCTTCTATATATTGAATAGCCTCTATCGCTACACTTTCCTTTAACTCATCTTGATTCATTATGGACACCTCAATCTATATTTATATGTTTAAAATTCAACTTAACATCATTATAAATATACATAGTGCAAACATCCTAACGTATTGATTGAGAATACTTTGATATTTCATAAAAAATCACCCATAAAAATTAGAATTGAATCTAAATTTTATGGGTGACTATCATTTTATATTTATTTTGTAGGGTATCTATGTGAAAACATACAAATTATCATTTTGTATTTGAAGGTTCTTCATCTGTTCTTGGTAACGGGTAAAAACCGGCATTAAATTGTTTCCATAATGGTTCTGTTAATTCATGTTTGTCTGTTCTTTCAGGATCGAACATAGATACAATTTCATCTTCTTTGCCTTGTTTAATTTTGCTAATGAATTCGTAATCTAATAGCAATTCTCTACCTAAAGCGATAAGAGGTGCACCAGTTTCAAGAGCAGCGATAGCATCATCAGCTGTAAATATAGAGCCAATACCTATTAATGGTAAACGTCCATTTATCCAGTCTAACAATAATTTAACACGTTGTTCTCCTTTATATTCACCTTCTCTTGTTTCAGAGTGAATATCCATTAGAGATACGTGTAAATAATCTATCGGTTTTTCAGACAATGTTTTGACAAGTTGTTCAGTTAATTCCATAGAAATACCTGGAGATTCCACTTCTTCTGGAGAAAAGCGATAACCTACTATAAAATCTGGTGTAGCATGTTCATTTACGACTTTTGTTACTGCATCTACAACTGCTAGAGGGTAACGTAAATGTTCGCCCCACTCATCATCTCTTCTATTGTAGTAAGGAGAGAAGAATTGATGGATTAGATAGTGATTGGCACCATGAATTTCAACGCCATCAAATCCCGCTTCAATTGCGATACGTGTTGCTCTTGCAAATGATTCAATAGAATGTTCAATTTCTTCTACAGTTAAAGGTCTAGCTTTATGTGTCTCTTTTTGACCGAACCCTCTAACTTCTACTTCACTCGGTGCAGCAACGTCGCCATCAGGTGTTAAACCAGGTAGTGACATTGCACCGCCGTGATGAATTTGAATTAATGCTTTAGCACCATTTTTCTTCATAACTTCAGCTTGCTTAGATAATCCACTTATATCCGCTTCTTTAGAAACAGAAGCTTGTCCAGGAAATGCTTGACCAAGCGGTTCAACATAACTTGCTGCAGTCAAAGCAATCCCAACATCTTGAGATCGTTTTTCTATATATGGTAATTCAATATCAGAAATACTGCCATCATCATTAGAAGACACATGTGTTAAAGGCGCTAACACAAATCTATTTCTTAATACTACACCATTCGGTAATTTTAGTTCTTTAAATAAAGGTTCATATTTCGCATTCATTTTTTAAGTCCTCCTTATGAAATAACACTATAACATCATTATTTTAGAAGTTACTAATTTAATGCTTATAGCTATGGTAGGAATTTTATATATTGAAATTCCTTGTATAAAATTAACAATAATTATTATTAATTTTTGTATTCTGTATTTGTTTTTAATTACTTCTTTAAAGAAATACATTTTTATTTAATTGAACGATTTCATTCATAATTATTAACTTTTTGACTTACATTTATCACTAATGACATAAACCGTTCAAACTATTGAACACTATGAATCCTATTGATATGCTTATACCCAATTAGTAAGCGCTTACTAAAGATACAAGGAGGTGTTATAGTGAAGATTTTTGAACTTATTGATAAAAATACTTTTATTTTTGACGAAACAATTTCTTCTAAAAGTAAACTCTTTAATTCACTCACAGAAATATTAGATGAACACGGATATTTAAAGAACAGGAAAAAGTTTCTAAAAGATCTACTTAAACGAGAAAGTATAGTTTCTACGGGGATTGAAGATGGTTTCGGTATACCTCACGCCCAATCTAAATATATAAATAAACCTATTATTACTTTTGCAAAAACTTCTAAAATTAGTGATTACAAAGCATTAGATGATTCTGAAATTAACATAGTTTTTCTTATTGCATTACCAAAAATTGCACAAGCTTCACACTTAGATTTATTAAGTGAATTGGCTCGTCTTTTGATGAATCCAGATTTTCGACATGACATTAAAAATGCTGAACAAGCAGATGAAATTTTAGATATTTTATCTGTATAGGAGGAATATTATGAATATCATTGGAATTACAGCATGTCCTACAGGTATAGCCCACACTTATATGGCTGCTGAAAAATTGACTAATACTGCTGAAAACCTAGGTCATAATATAAAAATTGAAACACAAGGTTCAAAGACTGAAAATATTTTAACTGAAGATGATATAAATAACTCAGATTTAATTATTTTAGCAATAGATAAAGAAATAGATTTAAGCAGATTCTCTGGAAAAAAAGTCAAAAAGATTTCAACAGCACAAGCAATTAAAATGCCTAAAAACATCATAGAAGATGCTATAAATGATATCGATATGACAAATATTGAAAATAATGAAAGTAATACAAATAATAAATCAGGTATATATAATCACTTCATGAATGGCGTAAATTATATGCTCCCATTTGTAATTGCAGGTGGTATATTAATAGCCATCAGTTTTGCTTTTGGTATAAATTCTGCTGATCCTGATTCAGAATCATATAATAGATTTGCAGCTGCACTTTCTAAGATAGGTGGAGATACAGCATTCCAATTAATGGTTCCAGCTTTATCTGCTGGTATTGCTTCTTCAATAGCTGGCAGAGCAGGTTTTGCGCCTGGTTTGGTTGCAGGAACTCTTGCAACAGTTGATGGATCAGGATTTTTAGGGGGGATGATTAGCGGGTTAATGGCTGGTTATGTAACAAATATTTTAGCAAATAAAGTTAAAATACCAAAATCAGTATCTGCACTTTATCAATTAATAATTGTACCACTTTTTTCTATATTTATAGTGGGCATTGCAATGATTTTCCTAATCAATACTCCAATATCATGGCTACTAGATACACTGACTCACTGGTTAAATGGTTTAGGACAGTCATCTGGTATGTTATTCGGTTTATTAATTGGAGCTATGATGGCAGCAGATATGGGAGGGCCTATTAATAAATCGATTTCTACATTTTCTATAGGATTAATGTCAGCCGGTGTTAATGCGCCTATTGCTGCTTGTATGGTAGCTGGTATGACTCCTCCACTAGGTCTAGCTTTAGCGACACTTATTTTCAAAAATAAATTCACTAAAGAAGAAATAACATCTGGAAAATCTTGTTGGGTATTAGGTGCGTCATATATTACAGAAGGAGCGATACCTTTTGCCGTTGCAGATCCGCTTAGAGTCATCCCTAGTCTTATATTAGGCTCTGCAACTGCAGCGGCAATATCTATGAGTGGTGGTGTAACTTCTTTAGCTCCTCACGGAGGTATATGGATTTTATTTATTCCAAATGTAATTAATCATATATTTATATATATCATCGCCATCATTAGTGGAACAGTGGTTACAGCTTTGTCAGTTGGGTTACTAAAGAAAAAAATCACTTTTGAACAAAAAGAGAAATCAAATGAAATTATTAAAAATAAGGTGGAGTTATAATGTTATATAATATGAAAGATTTACTAAAAGTTGCAAATGAGCATAAATTTGCTGTTCCTGCGTTTAATATATCTAGTTTTGATATGCTTAAATCAATTATGGAAGAAGTTGAAAGGCTAGAGTGTCCTGTCATTCTAGAAATACATCCAGATGAAATTGAATATTTAGGAAATAATTTTGTGTCAATTGTAAGAGCTTATGCCCTTAATAGTAAAGTTCCAGTCGTTATTCATTTGGATCATGGTAGTACACTGTTCGATGTTACAAGGGCAATTAGAAACGGTTATACTTCAGTAATGATTGATGCTTCTACTCAATCTTTCGAAGATAATATTTCTATTACTAAACAAATAGTTGAGTTAGCACACAATGTAGATGTTTCAGTAGAAGCAGAACTAGGTACAATAGGAAATAATGCTTCTACTGAAGGTGGAACTGATGAAATTATATACACAGATCCTGATCAGGCAGATTATTTTGTTAAAGAAACCAACATTGACACATTAGCAGTAGCCATTGGTACATCACACGGGTTATATCCAAAAGGAAAGAAACCAGAATTAAATATAGAGTTACTTAAAGAAATAAATTCAAGATTATCTATTCCTATTGTATTACATGGTGGCTCTGGAAATCCTGATGAAGAAGTACGTGAATCTGTTCTTTATGGTGTGGGTAAAGTAAATTTAAGTTCTGATTTAAAAAGTGTCTTTTTTGAACAAGTTAGACAAACTTTAATTGATAATAAGAATATGTATGAACCTAATGAAGTTTACCCAGAAGCAAATAAAAAATTAAAAAAAGTAGTTGAATATAAAATGAATTTACTGAACACTATAGGTAAAGCAAAATTATATAAGTAATTTCTACAAAGGTGGTTAAATCCATGCTTAAAATAATAGAAGAACGTCAACAAATTATAATCAATCATTTAAAGATTGTTCAATTTTCAAGAATACAAGACTTGATAGAACTCGTAAAATACAGTGAAGCTACTGTTAAAAGAGATTTGATAGAATTGGAAAAAAAGGGTCTCGTTAGAAGGACACGTGGTGGAGCTATGATCATCGATAATCAAAAAATAGATTTGCCTTATTTAATGAAAATAATTAACTTTAATGAACAAGATAATAAACATAAATTAGCAGAGAAAGCAAAAGACCTTATTAATGACGATATGGTAATATTTATAGATTCAAGCACCACTACTTTACATTTAATTAAAATGTTAGCTAAGTTTGAAGGTTTACAAATTATTACGAATGGTGTTCTTACTGCTTCATTATTATCAGAGTTTACTGACGCTCATATTAATATTCTAGGTGGGACAGTTATAAAAAAAAGAAATACCATAAATGGTTCTAAAGCTTTTAATGATGCCTTAACTTATTATGCAGATATCTCTTTTGTATCATGCAGAGGATTTGATTTAAAAGAAGGAGCAACAGAAACTACAGAAGGAGAAGCATTGATTAAACAGGCCTTTAGAAGGAATTCTAAACACTTAGTGTTACTAGTAACTGATGAAAAATTCAACAATAAATATATTCATAAAAGCTTATCTTTACAAGATGTAGATACCATAATTACAGATTATAAACTAACTCAAGACTCTATTAACTTATTACAAAAAAATAATATTAAATGGCTACTTTAATTTCTATCAATCAGAGTAATTTCAATTTTGAAAATAGATAAATTATCATAAATATGTGATTTTAAATATATTTAGCTCTGTCATTTATTTTTAAATCGTTCTTTAAATTCTCTTTTTATATTTAATTATATATAAAAGTGTAAATTAATTTTGTATTTCCACTCTTTATGATATTATATTTCAATTAATAAAAGATTTGTATAGACACACCAATCCCCTCACTATTTCCTATAGTGAAGGGATTTTTAGTTTAGTATGTCAACTTATCATTTTACTAAAACTGTTTAGCCAAACAAAGTCTATACTCTGTTGACAGGATAATATATATCAAATAAAGCGATATATTTATGATTTTTCTTCAGACAGTTTATTATTAGCTCGTTTTTGCAATAGTACACCTAATAAACCAATGATAATTACTAATGCAATAACGCCAGCAATGCCTAAGAACTTAGTAATATATCCGACTACAATTCCTACTGCTAAGAAATCAGTATCTGAGAATGTTGTGGAAGCTGCTCCTAGATCTCCCATAAATGGTATGAATAGCAATGGTAAAAATGTAATTAAAATACCATTCAATGCTGATCCTGCAACTGCTCCTTTTACACCTCCTCTTGCGTTACCAAATACACCTGCTGTAGCTCCTAAGAAGAAATGTGGTACAACTCCTGGCAGTATAACTACTCCACCGATTAAGAACATAATAAGCATTCCGATTACACCAGTTATAAAACTAACGAAAAATCCTATCAACACTGCGTTTTGAGCATATGGAAATACGATAGGACAATCTAATGCTGGTTTAGTATTTGGCACTAATTTCTCTGATATACCTTTGAAAGCAGGTACAATTTCAGCCAAAATCAAACGTACACCTGTTAAGATAATAAATACACCTGCAGCAAAAGTTACACCTTGAATAACCGAGAAGACAATAAAGTTTTGACCATCACTTAGTTCAGCGTGTACATATTGTGGACCTGCAAATAGCGCTGCAATAATATATAAGACAATCATCGTTAATGAAATACTAATTGTACTTTCTCTAAGAAAACTTAAACCTTTTGGAAATTTAATATCTTCAGTTGATTTAGATTTCCCAGAAAATAATTTACCTATTTCTCCAGCTGCCCAGTAACTCACCGTTCCAAAGTGACCGATAGCGACTTGATCAGATTTAGTAATTTTTTTCATTGTAGATTGGCCAAGTGCTGGAAGTATTGCCATGATTAATCCTAATATAATAGAACCCATAACAACTGTTAAAGTACCTGTAATATTACCTACTGTTAATAATATTGCTAAAAATGCAGCCATATAAAATGTATGGTGACCTGTTAAGAAAATATATTTTAAGTTTGTGAACCTTGCTATAAGTATATTTACGACCATACCGAACATCATGATTAAAGCGGCTGTAGTCCCGTAATCTTTTAATGCTATAGATATAATCGCTTCATTATTTGGCACCACCCCTTGAACGCCAAATGCTTCTTGGAACATCTTACCGAATGGTTCTAATGATTGAGTTACAACGTCTGCCCCTGCACTTAATACTAAAAAGCCTAATATCGTTTTAATTGTTCCAGATGTAATATCTGCTCCTGATTTTTTCTGAACAATCAAACCTATGAACGCTATAAGCGCTACTAGAATAGCGGGCTGACTCAAAACATCTACAATAAATCCTAATATTGAATTCATAATGCCCTCACCCCTTTATAGTTAAATAATATTCATTTCAGTTAATTTTTCGCTTAATTTATTTTGTAACTCTTCTTTATCTAATATGTTATCTAATACAACAACTTCACCTAATCTTTGCGCGTTTTCTTCTAAATCCCTTCCGCATATAAATAAATCTGCCATATCAGGACTAGCTGTCATAATATCACTGTGCTCTACCTCTACATCTGATGGTGCTTGTAAATTTCTCAGAGCTTCTTGTGCATTCATTTCAACCATAAAACTACTTCCTAAACCGTGTCCACATACTACTAAAATTTTCATATTAATCATTCTCCTTAAATATATTTATTATTTCTTCAGAATTTTTTGCTTCTATTAATCTATTTATTCTTTTTTTATCACTTAGTTTAGTTGCTAATTGTCTTAAAATATCAAGATGAGCTTCATTATCAACAGCGCTCAAGACAAATATTAGTGATGCATAATGTCCGTCTTCAGAAAAATTAATGTGTTCGTCTAATTTCAATAGACTTAGACCTACTTTTTCAACATTGTTGCCCGGTCTTGAATGCGCAATAGCTACTTCAGGAGCTATAACAATATAAGGCCCCATTTCATGCACGCTATCTATCATAGACTCTACATATTTTTGAGTGAAATACCCTTCAGCTAACAAAGGTTTAGAAGCTAGTTGTATACTTTCTTCCCAACTGTTAACCTTCTGTCTTAAAAGGATATGTTCTTCCTTAATAAAATCTGTCACGTTTATATTTCCTCCTTACTATGACTAACAGAATGAATGAGCTCTATAATTTTTTCTTTATTTCCATTTAGTAGTTCTTTTCTTTTTTCTTCATCCATTATTAAATGACTAAGTTGCCCTAATGCATTTAAATGTATTTGCGCTTGACTAGTTGCTAAAATAATAATAATTTTAACTGGATCATATCTATCGTGACCAAAAGTAACACCATTTTTAAAATGCATTATAGACATACTTACAGGGACATTTACATTTTCAAAGTTCGAATGTAGTAACGCAATATTAGGTCCAATGACCATGTAAGGACCAAATTTATCTAAATGCTTTATAATGTCACCTGCATAAGCTGCATTTACATGCCCTTCATCTATTAATACTTTTACACTCTCTTTTATAGCGTCATCTCTACTTTTACCTATGATATTAGTTTGAATATGATTGAAAGGAAGTACATCTTCTAAAGTTGGACCTATAGTTTTATAGCTTGAAACGTACCTTTCCCTAAAGTCATTAATCAGTTGATTTAATCGCTCTCTATCTTCTCTGTTAAGAAAAGGAGATACTTCTATCGTCGGAACAGAAAAATCTTCGACAGGTACAGTAGACAGAATATAATCCACACCATGGGACTGTAGAATTTTTTCAGTAATCTCATAGATAGAAAAAGCGTCTAAAATTTCAAATTCAGGATAAATATTTTTTATACGACTTTTTAATAATTGTGAAGTGCCAACACCTGAACCACATAATAATATGACCTTAATTTGTGTTGTTTGTTCACTAGATAACCGTTCAATAGAAGAAGCAAAATGTAATACAAGATAAGCTACTTCATCATCGCTAAATTCTATATGAAAAGGATTCTCTAATACGTATATTTGTTGTTTTACCGCGTGAAATAATTCTTGATATTCATCAATGATTTCCTCTTTTAAAGGATTAGAATGTGCCATGTTAAATGTCATTCTATGAATTGCGGGTTGTAAATGTGTGATTAAACCAGTCATTAGCTTATGATTATGAATTAGGGGTATACCTATTTGTGCACTTACTTTTTGGATGAATAATTTTGAGATTTGAGTTATATTTTTGTGTTCTTGATACTCATGGTAAGAAGTAACACGAGCGCCTAATAAATGTAATGTAATAAAAGCTGCTTCACTTTTAGGAAACTTAATTGGGAATATTTCTTCTAATCGCTGAGTAATTTTGATCGCAATTTCAAATACATCAGTTTGTCTCAAACGTTCGTATTCTTCATCTGGTATTTCAAACATATACTGTTCCTTAGCCCGATGAATAGCTATTATTATGTGATATATCAATCCATCGATTCCTACTTGTACAAGATGAAAATCTTCTTCATTTAAAATATTGATTACAGTCCGTCTTATTTTTTCTAAATCTTCTTTAGAAAAGTTTTTCATACCGATGTGAGGCGTAGCTTTTCTAAAATACTCGCTTACGATATTTGCGTATGCTTCTCTCAAGTTTTTTTCATTACCTTCGATTATAAAACCTTTATTTTTCTTATATTCTAGAAGTAATGAATATTTACCTAGCCATTTCTGTACAGATTTCAAATCTTCTACTACTGTTCTTCTAGATACGTTTAAAATATCCGCGAATTTTTGAGAATTAATAGGTTTAGAAGATTCAAACAACCTCAATATAATTTGTTCTTTTCGTTCAATTTTAGAAAAATGTACATCCATTTCTACGTTAGACTCAGATAAAAAACTAGTTTCGTCTTGAGATGTAATTTTTACACCTAAACTCTTACTGCGTTCGATTTTAATTTTTAATTGGTCTGCAAAAGATTCAATATATTCCAAATCATATTGAATTGTGCGTTCTGAAACTTGGAATAAAGATGCTAATTCAGTAATCGTTATAAAATCTTTAACGGGTGATAAATGAGATACGATATTTCTTTGACGTTCACTCAACAATCAAATGACCTCCCTAGTTATATTGTAAGCGTTTACCGATACTTTTAGATGTGTAAACTTCTTCGTTTAATAATCCGAAACATTTCACATCAAAGCAAGTAAAAATATTAAACGTAATTTAGATATTTGTATTAAAACAACATAAAAAACAACTCATTTCACTGATTTAATCAACTAGAAATGAGTTGTTTTTTTATATAATTTAAGATTTTGTTTGTGCATGCTTGCCTAGGGTATGGTTCGAGCCTGTAGTCTCTCACTCATACTATTCCCTCAGGCGTCAGCACTTTACAAAATCGTTCTACATGAAATTTATATTTAACGTTGTTGAGTAAGATTTCTTACGCAATAGAACCCCCACTCTCTTATTAGATTAAATGTAATATTAACTTAAAAACGCCTTCTATTCTTCTTAAAATTAAAAAATAAAGCTGAGACACTAATAAATGTCCCAGCTTCAGCTTCTATTTATCGACCTTTATAAATTTCCACCATTTGTTTCAATAACATTTTTATACCAATTAAATGAGTCTTTTCTTGTTCTTTCGCCGCTTCCGTTCCCCTCATCATCTTTATCGACATATATGAAACCATAGCGTTTACTCATTTCGCTTGTAGACATTGATACTAAGTCAATTGGTCCCCAAGCTAGATATCCCATTAAGTCTACTCCGTCTATAACTGCTTTTTTCATTTCAGAAATGTGTTTCTCTAAATAGTCAATGCGATAAGTGTCATGAATACTTCCATCTTCTTCTACTTTATCTTTAGCTCCTAAGCCGTTTTCTACAATAAATAGTGGTTTGTGATATCTATCCCAGAATTCGTTTAATACGACTCTTATTCCTATTGGATCAATTTGCCAACCCCATTCTGATTCTTCTAAATATGGATTTTTCAAACTGTTCATCAAGTTACCTTCTGTTCTTATTCCTTCTTCAGTATTTGCTGAAAGTAATGACATGTAGTAACTAAATGAAATGTAGTCTACTGTATAATTTTTCAAGGTTTCTAAATCAGCTTCTTGAATATCTAATTCAATGTCATTTTCTTTCAAGAATTGTTTATAATAATTCGGATATTCTCCTAATGCATGTACATCTGTATATAATAGATTCATTTGATCATCTTGCATTGCTTTCAGTACATCTTCTGGGTTACATGTATATGGATAATGTTTCATACGAGCTAACATACAACCCATCTGTGCATCTGCGTCAATTTCACGTAATGCTTTAGTTGCTAGACTTGATGCTACAAGTTGATGATGTAATGCTTGGTATGACGCTGCTTTAGGGTTCTCTAATTGATCTGAAAGAATACCACCGCCAGTAAATGGTGAAATATTAATAATATTAATTTCATTAAATGTCATCCAATACTTTACTAACCCTTTATAACGCTTAAACACTGTTTTAGCATAATGTTCAAAATGTTCTATAACTTCTCTACCAATCCAGCCGTTATATTTTTCTGTTAAGCCATATGGTGTTTCATAATGACTTAACGTTACTACTGGTTCAATGTCGTATGATTTTAAAGTTTTAAATACATTTTCGTAAAATTTCAAACCCGCTTCGTTTGGTTCTGATTCATAACCTTTAGGGAATATGCGTGACCAATGTATAGACATTCTAAATGCTTTAAAGCCCATCTCAGCTAATAATTTAATATCTTCTTCATAATGATAGTAAAAATCAATTCCTTCTCTTTTCGGGAATCTACCTTCATACTCACCACTTAATACTTTTTGAATATGTTCAGTCGTAACTTCCATACTGTTATCTTTCGTTCTTTGTTCTTTTGGAATATATTCCACAAAGTCAGCTGATGATAAACCTTTATCGTCTACGTCAAAAGCACCCTCGATTTGGTTTGCTGCTGTCGCACCGCCCCATAAGAAACCGTCTTTAAATCCTGTATTTGTCTGCATGTTGATTTCCCTCCGAATAATATTAATAACTTAAGTCTTCTCCATTTGTTTCGATTACTTTCTTATACCAGTAGAATGAGTCTTTCGGTGTACGATTTAATGTACCATTACCTCTGTTATCTCTATCGACATAAATGAAACCATAACGTTTTTTCATTTCTCCAGTTCCTGCTGAAACGAGGTCAATACAGCCCCAAGAAGTATAACCTAATAGTTCAACACCATCATCTACCGCTTCAATCATTTGTTCTAAATGTTCGCTTAAATATTCAATACGATATTCATCATGTATTTTACCATCTTCAGTCACTTCATCTTTTGCACCTAACCCATTTTCAACGATAAACAATGGTTTTTGGTAACGGTCATAAATTTCATTCATTGTGACACGTAATCCAACAGGGTCAATTTGCCATCCCCAATCTGAAGCTTTTAAGTAAGGATTTTTTAATGAAGCGAACGCATTGCCCGCACCCTTTTCTTTATTCACTTCCGCGTCTCCACTTTCTAAACGGCTTGAATAATAAGAAAACGAAATGAAATCTACTGTATTTTCTTTGAGAATTTCAGCATCTCCTGGTTCTTGTTCTATTTCCACACCTAATTCTTCGAACATGCGTTTAGAATATGATGGATACTCTCCTCTAGATTGTACATCTATAAATATATACTGTTCTCTATTCTTCTTAAGTGCTGCTAACATATCATTTGGATGACAAGTATTTGGATATACTTCCCCAGCTGCTAACATACAACCAATTTGGAAATCAGGGTTAATCTCTTTACCTACTTTTGTAGCTAAACTTGAACCTATTAATAAATGATGTGCTGCCTGATATTTTATTTGTTCTGCTTTTTCTTGGTCTTCAATGATTAGACCCCCGCCTATATAAGGGATGTGTAAAATCATGTTAATTTCATTATGCGTTAACCAATACTTTACTTTATCTTTATAGCGGTTGAATACAACGCGACTATAATTAACAAAGAAGTCTATTGTTTTTCTGTTATACCAGCCACCATATTCTTCTGCTAAGTATAAGGGTGTGTCAAAGTGATTTAATGTAACTAAAGGTTCAATATCGTATTCTTTTAACTTATCAAATACTTTATCGTAGAAAGCTAAACCTTTCTCATTCGGTTCTTTTTCATCACCTTTTGGAAAAATTCTTGGCCATGAAATAGACATTCTTAATACTTTAAAGCCCATTTCTGCAAATAGTTTAATATCTTCTTCATAACGATGATAAAAGTCTATAGATTCATGACTTGGATAATAATCAAATGTTTCTTTTAGTCCACGTGCTGGATCGAATAAAGGTATTTTTCTATCATCACCTGCAGGTAACACATCTACTAAACTCAATCCTTTACCATCTACATCGTAAGCACCTTCACATTGGTTTTGTGCAATAGCGCCGCCCCATAAAAAATCTTTATTTAAACTCATTTTCCATTTCCTCCTTAAAATATCACTGTTAATACGTGACTACCTTGTTCTATTTCTTTATTATCTTCTAATAAGACATCTTTCGCTAAATTCGTATTTGTTACGACTACTGGAATAACTGTATCAAAACCTTCATCAGCAATCGCTTTTCTATCGAATTCAATTAATGGTTGTCCTACTTCAACTGTTTCACCTTGAGATACTAATGGTTTAAAATGTTTGCCTTCTAATTTAACCGTGTCAATACCAATATGAATTAACACTTCTGCACCATTATCCGATTTAAGACCAATCGCATGTCCTGTTGGGAATAAGCTTTCCACCACACCGTTAAACGGCGCTACCACAACATCACTGTCTGGTTGGATTGCAATACCTTTGCCCATCGCTAACGAAGAGAATACTGGATCATTAATTGTTGTTAAATCTAGAACATTACCTGTTACCGGCGCTTCTACTAATACATCATTTGCAATTCCTTCAGTAGAGGTTTCACCAGCTTCAGTTCCTTTTTCAATTTCTGCTTCATTCTTATCACTATGCGTTAAATAACCAATAATTAAGCCAAGAACAAGTGCAGCACCTGTAGCAATCAGTGACATCCAAAATGGTGAATCCAATCCATTTTCACCTATGAATGTTGTATATCCGAATACACCTAGACCACCCATAAAGTACATCTTAGTGCCCGCAAAACCTAACATACCACCTGTAATACCTGCAACGATACAGCTATAAATAAATGGTTTCTTTCTTGGTAATGTAATACCATAAATAGCTGGTTCAGTAACACCAAACAATCCTGAAATAAATGCTGGGATACTTAAAGATTTCAATTGTTGGTTTTTTGTTCTAAAGAACATGCCTAATACAATACCTGTTTGAGCAAATGATGCTGCAAATATAATAGGAATAATAACATCGTAACCAGAAGTTGAAATATTATTAATTGCAATTGCAACTAAGCCCCAATGCAAGCCAAAGATTACAAATACTTGCCAAAAGGCACCTAATAACAGTCCTGCTACTAATGGACTAAATCCATAAACACCTAATACACCTGCACCGATTAAGTTTGCCCCCCATGTTGATATTGGCCCAATAACAATAAATGTTAACGGTACAATTATAAGTAACGTGAAGAACGGAACTAAAAATGTTTTTACAACATCAGGAATAATTTTCTTCAAATATTTTTCTAGTTTTGATGCGAAGAATGCTGCAAATACAATTGGAATTACGCTAGTCGTATAAGTCATAGATATAACTGGGATACCTAGAAACGTCATCGCTGTTTCAGATTCAAAGAATGTACCACTAAATAACATTGTTGCACTTTCGTTACCTGCTGCCATTGCATCTACCAATGTAGGGTAAACGAGTGCAGCACCTAAAGCCATACCAATAAATTGGTTTCCACCAAACTTCTTAGCTGCTGTAAAACCTAAAAATATTGGGAAGAAGTAGAATAATGCATCCCCGATTGCAAACATTATTTGATAAGTTCCCGACTCTTCTTTCACCCATTCAAGGGTCATAAACAATGTAGCAAAACCTTTAATCATACCTGCTGCAGCTAACACACCTAAAATCGGTTGGAAGATGCCAGAGATTAAATCAATAAATCTATTAAATAAAGAAGTATCTTTATTTCCTTCACTACTCGATGGTCCATCACCTAAATTAGCTTCTTTTCTTACTGCTTCGTAAACATCTGGAACATGGTTTCCGATTACTATTTGATATTGTCCACCTGATTCCATAACTGTTACTATCCCGTCTTTATTCTTAAGATATTCAGTGTCTGCTTTTCCCGTATCTTTCAACTGAAATCTCAATCTTGTAATACAGTGTGTCAAAGAGATAATATTCTCTTTTCCACCAACTTTCTTTACAATATCATTTGCTAAAGCTTCGTATTTCATCCTTTTCCCCTCCATTTTGGCATAGAAAAAACCCAGAATAATACATACGAATCCCTATGTTCGTAATGCATTACTCTGGGTTTTGCCTACTTAAAGTTACAATCCCAAACAACAAATTTTGTCGTTTAAAGTAATTGTTTTATTAATTTAAATTAATTATAACGCTTACATTTTATTTGTCAACGCTTTCATGCAGATTTTAATAATCTTGCAATGTGCAATATGAGATAAACCCTTTCGTCATTTGATAATTCATGGTCATAATTTCTTTTTAAGAAAGCTCCAATTTTATCGACGCATCTGTTTGATTCACAATATTTTTTCTGTAACGTTTCTAATAGTGACGTATCCATTATCTCTTCTAAACTTTCAAAATTAATTAACCTTTGGCTAAAAAATTTTAAATGTGTTATAAAACGCGCATAGTTTAATTCTTCTTCTGATACATCCAAATTAAAATGATAACGCACAAGATTCACAATACTTTGTGTAATTTTCGTAATTTCATAAACATTAGCTATCGACTCATTCATATTTGCGTTTACAATATGCATCGCAATAAATCCCGCTTCATCTTTAGGTAACTCCAAATTAAAATGCTCTTTAATTTTTTCCAAACCTAATAAACCCATTTTGAATTCTTGAGGATATAACCTCTTAATCTCATATAACAATGGATTATTAATAATTGTTCCCTCTTTAAAACGTCTAATCGCATAATTAATATGATCTGTTAACGCAATATAAATAGATTCAGATAAAGGTTCCTTATATAATTTATTCGCTTCAACAATTATTTCCTGGGAAACAAGTAACACGTCGTCATCCAACTCTTTTATGAGCGTCAACATGCGCTCTTGTTCCTCACTTGTCATGCGAAATACTTTATCAATTTTATCCTTTTCAAGTACGTGGCCATTCTTTTTCCCGAAAGCAATACCAGCACCCATCACAATACGTTCTTCACCATTAATTACCGAAATAACTACGTTATTGTTTAATATTTTTGTTATTTTCATGACATTCACCCTTCTTAATAAATGCACTGAAGATTCAAATTACTTTAATTCCCTCTCTCATTATAACAACATTTTTTATTTCTGAAATAATATTTATTTTTTCATTTAATTTTTTATAACAAAAAAATAGAATTGATGACTAGCATCAATTCGATTTCAATTATTATACATGTTTAGTTTTAAAACGACGTGTATACTCTCTAAATGTAATAAAACATTTATTTTTTTCGTCGTATAATTTATATTTCAAAGATTCTAGACTATCTTTAATCGTGATTGTCGTCGCGTGTTGTAATGGTGGTGTCTTCTCGTGTGCTTGTTCTAATTGATAGTTTGGTATTCTTGGGCTTAAATGATGGACATGATGGTAACCAATATTACCTGTCATCCATTGAAAGACTTTAGGTAATTTATAGAATGAACTACCTTCAATCGCTGCTTTAACATAATCCCATTCAGATGATTCTTCAAAATATGCATCTTCAAATGTATGTTGAATGTAAAATAACCAAATACCCATCATACCTGCAATAAATAACATTGGTAATAAAACGAGCATAAATGGAACTGCTCCTACTAAGAAGAACATTCCAACGTAGAATAAAAGCAATACAATATTATGCATCCAAGTATTGCGCTTTTCCTTAGGTTTAGCATCTTTAGCATTCATTCTATTTGAAATAAGCATCAAGAATATTGGTCCTAATATAAACATTACAAACGGATGTCTATACATACGATATTTGAATTGAGTAAATTTAGATGCATCACGATATTCTTCAATTGTCATTACCCAAATATCACCAATACCACGTTTTTCTAAATTACCACTGCTTGTATGGTGAATGATATGTTCTCTACGCCATTTTTCATAAGGGAAAAATGTCATAAGACCAGTTATATTCCCTAATAAATCGTTGTTCTTTTTCTTACTTAAGAATGATCCATGACAGCAATCATGGAAAATTATAAATGTTCTAATTAAAAATCCTGAAGCTAACACACCACATAATATCGATAACGACCAATGTAATTGATAACTTAAAAATCCGCCAGTTACCAATAATACAAGTGGTATTATTGTATTTATAATTTGAATAGTACTTTTCTTTAGATTGTTGTTTTCAAACGGTTTGACCATTTTGCGAAGCAACTTCTTCTTTTCTTTTTCGATATTTTTCCACGTCCCTTTATTCAATAAATATAAGAATAGGAACTACTTTAAAGAGCTAAGCACTTCCATCTCTAGTTCTTATAATAAATCATAATATCAAGGTTTACAAACAATAGCCATTTAAAAATAAAAAAATATTAATACAAAAAATTGTTTTATTTTAATAATAATTTAGCACTTAGTCATAATAGTAGATGTAGAAGCTGTTGTTAAAGGATTTCGGTTATAAACAAAAAGGATTTCTCACTAGTTTTACTACTAATGATGAAATCCTTTTATGTTAAAAGTCATTATTTATTTTTTGTTCTGTTACCACATGATATCTTTTACAGTATCGTCATTTAATGCTTTAACAATTTCTGCAACAAGCTTCACAGCATTTAAGTAATCTTCTTTATGAAGTACAGAAACGTTAGAGTGCATATAACGTAATGGTACACCAATTGAGATAGTTGGTGTGCCTTCGTTTGCAACATGGATACTACCTGCGTCTGTTCCTCCGCCAATAATGTTATCCCATTGTACGTCTATATTTTTCTCTTTCGCTACATTTTTAATGAATTTTCTAAAGCCAACATGACCGATATTTGTACCATCCATTAATAATACAAGTGGTCCATTACCTAACTTCGTATCATGATCTTGACCCTTCATTCCAGGTGTATCGTAAGCAATACCTACGTCTACTGCAATTGATAAGTCTGGTTTAATTTTGTTAGCTGCTACTTTTGCTCCACGTAAACCTACTTCTTCTTGTACAGTTGCACCTGAAACAAGGTTAATACCTAATTCATCATTTTTTAGTTCATTTAATACATCAACACTTAAAGCACATCCAAAACGGTTATCAAATGCTTTTGCTGTTAAATAGTTTCCATCACCTAGCTCTTCAAATTCTGAATAAGGTGTTACCATATTACCTATTTCAACGCCTAATTTTTCAACCGCTTCTTTATCACCTACGCCTAAGTCGATGAACATATCTTTAATTTCTACTGGCTTTTTGCGTTCTTCGGGACTTAATACGTGAGGTGGTTTAGATCCAATAATACCTCTTAATTCTTTACCATCATCTGTAGTGACAGTCACTTTTTGAGATAACATAACTTGGTTCCACCAACCACCGATTGGCGTAAACTTAATATAACCATCGTCATCGATACGTGTTACCATAAATCCAATTTCGTCTAAATGACCTGCGATTAAAATTGTTTTAGATCCATCTTTAGCTTTCTTCTTCCCGAAAATACCACCTAAATTATCTTCTACAATTTCATCACTAACCGGTTCTAAATACTCGCGCATTTTAGATTTAACATTGTATTCATATCCAGAAATGCCATTAATGTCTGTTAATGTTTTTAATAATTTTACTGAATCAGCCATTTTACTTCCCCCTTAATATTTTTTCAACATTTCTATTTTATCATTCTCTTTAACAAAAGTGTTATGAGAAGGATTGATTTGATTGATTTTTCAGTTTTTTTAACAAATTATTTTCTGAATAATAAAATACACCCCAATGTTAAATTTCTCATCTAACTTTGAGGTGTATTAATCCATATAATTATTCTGTTTCAATAAATGTACTCTTATAAATTTCATTGTTCATTTCTTGCATTTTTCTTTCGACATTAGTAATTTCAGCTGAACATTCTTTTAGTTTGTCTTGGTATTGTTCTGTTGAAATATGTGTGTTTTTGTATCTAAGCTTATGTTCTAAACTTGCCCACATATCCATACCGATAGTTCTAATTTGAATTTCCACTGGCGTCACTTCTACCCTTTCAGCTAAAAATACTGGTATAGAAACTACTAAATGCAAACTTTTATAACCGTTTGGCTTAGGATTATTAATGTAATCTTTTCTTTTTAATAATTTAATATCTTCTTGTCTTAGTAGCAACTGTTCAATCGTATAAACATCCTCTAAATAATTGCACACTACACGAATACCCGCTATATCTTGTAAATTATCGCGAGCTGACTTTGCGTTCAATGGAAAACCTTTTCTCTTTAACTTTTTGACTACACTTGGGAATTCTTTAACCCTTTTTTCCATATGATGGATAGGATTATGTTTGTAAGCTACCTGAAATTCATCATCTAAAATTTTGAGCTTTGTACCAATTTCTTCTAAAGCCGAAGCGTAAGTATGTTGCAATTCAACAAAATTAAATAACTCTTCCATCGCTTGTTCCGTCGTTTGAGGCCTCTCAATTTCATTCAAATGATTTGTGAACTCTTTTTTCAACTCAGTTAAATTAATTGATGGTTTTCTTTCTATATACATAGATATTCTCCTTATATTTTTAAATAAAAATATATTTTCTTACTATTAATTATATCATTTAAAAATTTTACATCAAAGAATGAGAGGCTGAGTTCTATGATTATTTGGCTTAACGGAGCTTAGTTTTCACTAACAACAAGTTGTTTACCGTTTGTTATGAAGAGTTGGAAAGTTGAAGATAACTATAAACTTAAGAAAAACAAAGAGTATTGGGATAAAGATAATGTTGCACTTAAAGGTATTGATTACAGCGTTATTAAAGATGAACAAACAGCACTCAATTTATATAATAATGACAAAGTTGATACGACAGAATTAAGTTCACAAAATGTAAATTCAAATAAAGATAAAGAAGGCTTCGACACAAATCTAGAATCTGCAACTTACTATATACAAATAAACACACAGACAAATAAAGACCTTCAAAATAAAGATTTAAGAGCTGCAATTGCACAAGCGATTGATAAAAAAGCATATGTTAACAATAATTTAAACGATGGTTCAGCACCAATTGATACTTTTACACCTAAAGAAGTTTTTACAAATGACGAGAAACAAGATTATAACAAATTAGTTAACCCACCTTATTCTTATGATGTTAAAAAAGCACAAGCATCGTTAGAAAAAGCTAAAAAAGATTTAGGAAAAGATAAAATCAATATTGAATTTTTAACATTTGATCAAGACAATGCTAAAAGAGATGCAGAATATTTTAAAGAACAAGTTGAAAAACATCTACCTGGTGTTACGATGTCAATTAAGCAACAACCTAACAAACAAAAAATCGCTTTAACTAAAAAAGGTGACTATGATGTAGCTCTAACAGGATGGGGCCCAGACTATCCAGACCCTATGACATTTTTAGATTTATTCCTGAGCGAAACTACTAAAGGAGAAACGGGATACAATAACCCTAAGTACGATAAAATAATAAACGACGGTAAAACAACATTGCTTAAAGACCCAGATAAAAGATGGGATGAATTAGCAAATGCAGAAGAAATGTTGCTAGAAGATGCGATGGTCATACCACTTTATCAAAAAGGTAAAGCGAGATTAACAAAGAAAGAAGTAAATGGGCGTATTATTCATTACGTAGGGACAAAAGAATATAAACATGTAAAATTAGATCGATAGGACAATCAACTATGGACAATATTAAAAATCATATTTAACAAGTAATCTATTATATTAATATAAAACTTTTAAAGCATAAAGGGGACTTTTCAATGACAATTAAAAAAGCAATTTTGTTAGGTGCAGGTGATAGAGGGGGTCGAGTTTATGCGAATTTAATAAAGTCACTGCCTCACAAAATACAACTAGTAGGTGTAGCAGAACCTGTACTTGAACGAAGAGAAAGAATAAAGGGAAATCATGAACTTGATGATAACTTAGTACAGTAATCATGGAAAAGCTTACTCGATTTGAAACCAGATGCAGAAATTGCAATTATTTGCACACAAGATAAAGCACACTTTGAACCAACTATGAGGGCGTTGGAGTTAGGCTATCATGTATTACTTGAGAAGCCGATGTCTCCTAGTCCAGAAGAATGTATTAAAATGGTGGAAAAAGCTGATGAAATGAATAGAACATTAACGATATGTCACGTTTTAAGATATACTCCGTTTTGGGACAGAATTAAAAAAATTGTACAAAATGGTGATATCGGTGAGATTGCTTCCATTCAATTAAATGAAAATGTTGAATATATGCACATGTCTCATAGTTTTGTACGAGGTAATTGGAAGAATAAAGAAACATCGAGCCCAATGATATTGGCAAAATCATGTCATGATATGGATATTATCAGCTATATTATGGATAAAGACTGTAAAAGGATTAATTCTTTCGGATCACTCATGTACTTTAATGAAAATAACAAACCTGAAGGTGCACCGTTACGCTGTTTAGATGGTTGCCCAGTAGAGAATGAATGCCCATTCCATGCAGGACGTTATTATTTAGGTATCGGACGAGGTTGGGCGATGAAATTTACAGAAGAAAATTCTAATGAAGCAATTGTAGAAAGATTAAATCATACTGACTACGGTAAATGTGTGTTTCAATCAGATAATGACGTGGTTGACCACCAAGTCGTTAATATGGAATTCGAAAATGGTGCAACAGCAACGTTTAGCATGAGCGCATTTACAAGAGAGCAAACAAGAATTGTTCAAATAATGGGTACTAAAGGAGAAATTAGAGGGAATATGCAAACAAATGAAATAAGCATTTTCGACTTTTTAACAAGAGAAGAAAAAGTTGTTAAATTCCCTGAAGTGAGCAGTGGTCATGGTGGTGGCGACGAAGGAATTATAAGAGACTTTATTGACGCAATTAATGAGTCTGATGAAAAAGCTTCTAGATCAGTAGCTAGTAAGTCTTTAATTAGCCATTTAATGGCTTTTGCTACAGAAGAATCAAGATTAAATCAAGGTCAGTCAATCAATATAGACGAATATTATGAAAAACTATCTTCATTCTAAAACAAAAGGAGTGGGACAGAAATCTCATTTTATTAAAAAGATTTCGTAGTCCCACCCCGGCAAGGATGACTAGGTATGAAAAAAGCTTGTTATAAGCGCATTTTCATACCAGTCAGCTACTGCCAATACAAAAAGAGAGTCTAGGACAATTATTTATGTCCCAGACTCTTTTAAGATTTAAATTAATTATATCTAGTTCAAACTTTATTGAAAGGCTTATTTTAACAACCAATATATTATTTTAATATAGCAAGTAGATTTATTTTACTCCAACAACACGTATTCTTTTATAGTCAGCTATCCATGTTTCTCCATCATGTAAAACAGACTTTAAATTGTTTTCAGTATTTTTAATAATATTTTGTTTCGTATTTTCGTTCAAACTTTCAAATATTTCATTACTGAACATTTGAATCCAATTGTTTAACCCTTCTTCTCCTATTAAAGTTGTTGGTCTATCAAAATATTCGGCAAAAGTAACCGTGAATCCCATTCTCTCCATTAAAGTCGTGTATTCTCCAATACTAGGAAAATACCAAGGAAAGTGTTTACTATCATAATTTATGTTTTCTTCTTGAATTTGATGGATCACTTCATCAGTGATGGTTTGAACGTTATGTTTACCCCCAAACTCTGCAACAAATCGTCCGCCTGGTTTTAAAGATTTATAAATATTTTCCAAAGCTTTTTCAGGTTGTTTAATCCAGTGCATTGTAGCATTAGAGAATATCGCATCGAACGATTCTGAATAGCTAAAATCAATTATATCTTGTGTTGAAAAAGAAATATAAGGGTACTTTTCATTAGCTTGATTAACCATCTGATTTGATTTATCAATGCCGACAACGTTAGGACATTGTTGATAGATTTGATGAGCTAAATCCCCTGTCCCACAACCAAGATCTAGTATATTTTCATCATTTTGAGGTTTTAATAATTCAATTAAATTGTTACCATATTCAGAAACGAAAGAATGTTTTTTATCATATAAATCTGGGTTCCAATAGTCTTTATGTCCTTCATAATTATTTAGATTTTCCAAACTATACATCCTTTCTATAAAATTAAATTAGGAGTTTTTATGAGATATTACTAAAATTTTTATTATATTATTTATTTTTATTCATGACATTTAACTCAATAGAGATTATTTTAGGTAGAGAATTAGAAGTGGCAAAAAGTTTAATAGCTCCTTTAATTTTTTTAATTGTAATATTCGCCTTCAACACAAATACTAAAGATAATTCACACTAATATCGTATTACAATGAATGAAAGAGTCTGAGACAATTATTTATGTCTCAAACTCTTATAATAATCATTATATTTCTTGAAATAATTTTAAAAGACTACCTGAAACAACCCTTATTTAACAATTAATACTGGAACTGGGCTTCTTTTAGCAATTTTATGTGTAACGTCGCCTAAGACATGTTTAATATTCAAGCTAACTCTGTGGTTACTCATTATTACTAAATCGAAATCCCCACTTTCTATATCTCCCTTATTAATTTTTTCTAAAATTGTATCTTTAATAGGTCCAAATTCTATTTCTACTTTGTAACGGATACCTCTTTCATCTAACTCTTGTAAAAATGGCGCGAGTTGTTCTTCTTTTTCTTTAGCAATATCATTTGAGTGCTTATTATAATATTTAACGCTAGTTGCAAGATCATTTTCAGTTACAACATGATAAATGATGACTGTGGAGTCTTTATCTACTACTTTTTCTAATTGCGCTGGAATAGAACTAAAATCATTCCCGAAATCATAAGGTAATAAAACATTATTAAACATATTTACCAACCTCCATGTTTTTAGTACTAAAGTACCTCTTACTTATATAGTACCCTATATATACTTTTGTAAAAGAAAAATAAGCCTGTTTGGGAGTTTAGTATAAAGTAATTTTCTATTACTAAACTCTCAAACAGGTTTATGGTTAAAATTGTTATAAGTAAATTATAACTGTATTATTCTATTTCATAACCCTTATTACCTTTATAGTATTGTCTATCTTCTTTATTATAAACTTCTTCAGGTTTGAAAAACGGTTTAAGTTTATATTTGAATTGATGTAAGTTTAGGCCATCTATAGCAACACGGTCTTGATATATATCTTTGTTTGAAAGACTTGTAAAGTTATCTGGGCCAACACCCGCCATGTATTTGAATCCTGCCTCGTCTATCATATAATTATAGGAAGTAGAATTTCGATCTTGAGCTCCATGTGGGAAGATGAATAAGTCAGTTTTACCTACAATAGGTTCCACTTCTTTTTTCCATCTTTTTGTATCTTCAATAATTTGCTCATCTGAACTGTCTTCAAAATTAATATGACCATAGGAATGACTTGCGAATGTCCATCCATCTCTTTTCATTGAGTCAGCTACTTTTTTAGCTTGTTTTTTTCGTTGTTCATAATTCGTTTTTTCCAAATCATTTGTACGATAACCAAGTACTCCCTCATAACCTGTCAGACCAACAACGGCTTTTTGTCCTTTATATGAAAAATCAGGATGTTTTTTTACATAATCATTTAATAGTGGTACTGCATCGTTTGTTTTAGATTGTTCCATTTTCCCTTGGTCATTTTTCTTTTCAGCAACCGTTTCATTGTCTTTATTTAAAGTTAAACGTTCTGTGTAACCATTTCCTTGCATATATTCATAATAATTCATATCATCCATGGACATTATTAATGTTTTTTTCCCTTTAGGTAATTTAAGTTTTTTTCGTTTAACAGGCGTTGACTCTAAATCATAAGCATCATGTGGATTTATTAATATGTAGTTATTTTCATGAAGTTTTTCAATGGCTTTATTAAATTCATTTACTGTAACCATCCAATCATAATTCCCTTTTTCTTGTTGTTGATTATCTGTATAAGCTTTCTGTGGATCCGAGATGATAGGATGAAAAAAGACATGACTTACTTTACCATCATATTCTACTAAGTTTTTTTCATCTTTATGATGTCTTTTATCATATTTATTTTCTATTTTATTCTGGTGTTTATGCTCTTTTTTTCTTTTCTTTACATGCTGCTTCACGCTTTGGCACCCGCTAAGTATTAAAACGAGTGCGATTAAAAAAATAATACTTTTTCGCTTCATTTCTCTTCCCTCTTCTTTTGTAAAACCAACTTACTCTTTAAGTCAACGACCTTAAAAGTTTACTTTAACACTTTTTGTTTAAATGGTAAAAAGAGCGGAACACCATTTAATATTTCCACTTATTAAAGGTTATTACTTAAATTTTGTTTATTATTTCATTTATTAAAGAAACAAATATCTTTTTGCACTTTTCTGAATGTTTTACTAAAAGTGTTTAAATCCACTTTTGAAAGCGTTTTTATTTGCAGATATCGTAGGCATAGTATGCACTATTATTTCTCAAATCAACTATATAAAAGGGGTGGCATTTTGAAAAATGAAACTTATGTTGGCGGAAATAAATTACTTCTAGCCATTGTATTGTCGATTTTAACGTATTGGCTTTTTGCGCAATCATTTCTGAATATCGGCTCACTTGTACAACAAACGTACATGACTAATGATGCCATAATCAGTATTGCGGTTAGTTTGACATCACTGTTTACTGGGGTGTTTATGGTTGCAGCTGGTGGTACAGCAGATAAATATGGTCGCGTAAAAATTATGCGCGTAGGACTGATTTTAAATATCATCGGTTCTATTTTCGTAATTTCATCTGATTTGACGCCATTATTGCTAATAGGTAGAGGTATTCAAGGATTTTCAGCAGCTTGTTTAATGCCAGCAACAATTTCATTAATTAATACATATTATCATGGTAAAGAACGTCATAAAGCATTAAGTATGTGGTCTATAGGTTCATATGGTGGTACAGGACTTTCATCTGTATTTGCAGGCTTTCTTGCAGCATATATTGGATGGCAGTGGATTTTCATAGTATCCATTATTGTGACTGGTATTGTACTTATACTTATTAAGGATGTACCTGAAATTAAAGCCGACAGAAAGAATACGTCGAAATTTGATTTCTTAGGTTTATTATTATTTGTTATCAGTATGTTAAGTATTAATATAGTAATTACACAAAGTAGTGAAATTGGTTGGACAAGCCCTATCATTATTGTTTTACTATTTATATTCATCATTTCAGTGGTACTCTTTTATTTTTATGAAAAACATAAAAAAGATCCTTTAATTGATTTTTCACTATTTTCAAGCAGGTATTTCATCGGAACAGTGACATCTAACTTTTTATTAAATACTTCGATTGGCGCACTATCTTTATACAATCTTTTTACACAACAACATTTTCAAATATCCGGTTCTATTTCAGGATTAATCACCCTTCCATATATGTTTGGCGTACTCGCAACAATTAGAATTGGTGAGAAAATGATGGAACAATATGAAGCTAAGAAACCAATGAAAATGGGTTCACTAATCGTAACAGTAGGTATTTTATTACTATCGTTATCATTTTTACCACAAACACTATATATCATAGTTAGTTTAATAGGTTTCTTATGTTTCGGTATGGGACTCGGATTCTTCGCCACGCCTGCACTAAATACTGCTGTAGTTCACACACCTAAAGAAAAACTAGGCATTGCATCAGGTATTTATAAAATGGTCGCAACGATAGGAACTGCTTTCGGTATTACAATATTTACTACTGTTTATCTCGCTGTTGATGAGCAAGTATCTCGTACTATGGGTAGCTTTATTGCATTTCTTGTATGTACTTTATTTATGTTCTTATCATTTATTTCAACAAAATATATTATTCCAGATAAGGAATAAAAGTGTTAAGATTTTATATAATAAACAAAATTTTTAAGCATAAATATTATGAAACAAATAAAAGCGAGTCACTTTATAGTTTATAGAGTGTTAAATATCAGGAGGAGATTTAACGGTGAAATCAGTTCATATTTATCACTATGAAGCATTTAGTACAGAAGCTAATAAAGGTAACCCAGCTGGTGTTGTACTGGATACAGAGCACTTAACAACTAAAGAAATGCAAGAAATTGCTTCACATGTAGGGTTTAATGAAACTGCATTTCCAGTTAAATCTGATAAGGCAGACCTTAGAATACGCTTTTTTACGCCAGGTCACGAAATGGATCTTTGTGGTCATGCTACGATTGCGACAATGTATGCCTTAAAAACCAAAGGACTATTAAAAAATAAATCAAAACTTACAATAGAAACAAACGCAGGCATTTTAACTATTGGTATTAGCGTATCTGATGACAAAGTGTATATTACTATGCAACAAGCAACACCACAGTTTGAGACATTCACAGGTTCTAAAGAAGCTCTAGCGCATTCAATTGGTATAGAAAAAGAAGATATAGACGATAATTTTCCTGTTTTATACGGGAGTACTGGTGTTTGGACGCTTCTACTTCCAGTAAAGAGCCTTTATATTTGTAAGAAAATGAGTCCAAATAACCAAAGCTTTCCTTCTATATTAAAAGAAAAACCTAAAGCGTCTATTCACCCATTTTGTTTTGAAACTTATGACGCTAATGCTCATATGCATGCTCGACATTTCTCCTCGCCTTTCTCAGGAACAATAGAAGACCCAGTTACTGGAACAGCTTCTGGAGTGATGGGGAATTACTACGCTAAATATATAAATAACAATTTAGAAAACCCTCTAAACCTAGTCATTGAACAAGGTCAAGAAATTGGTAAGAATGGTAAAGTATTAGTAGAAGTGACTACTAATACAAATAACTATGACATAAAAATTATAGGAAATGCTGTTTATGTTAAAGATTTCAATATTACTTTAGGAAATAAATAAAAGATTACATAAATCGTTAGAAAAAAGAATAATTTTTCAATGAGATATTTCCTTAATAAGCTTGTTCGAAAAACGGTTACTGAGTTAAATAGTATAGTAAAATGAAATAGACACGTTCAAGATAGGAGGATTGCTTATTATGGAAAATGAAAATATTCTGATAAAACTAAAAGAACAAATAAAAACATTAACTAATTCAGAAAGAAAAGTAGCTAATTATATTATAAAAGAACCAACTGAAGTTATTTTTGACACGATTAACGAGTTATCAAAAAAAGTTGGCACAAGTACAACTACCATTATGAGGCTTGCTAGTAAAATGGGTTATTCTGGATATACTAAATTACAAAGAGACCTCCAGGAGGTCATAAAAGATGGCAAGGCTCCTCAATCAAGATTAACATCTAACTTAAAAAATATAGAAAAAGAAAATTTATGGATAGAAACTATAAATCATTACACCAGTCAATTAGCTCATATTACTAATCAAGTCGATGAAAGTACATTAGACAAAGCAGTTGATTTAATTGATAATGCTAGAAGTATATGTTGCACATGTGTAAGGAGTGGTCTTCCTGCTGGTCAATACCTTTCACAAAATGTAAATAGAATCAAAGGAAATTGCAACCTTATTATTGCAGATGTTTCTGATTGGATAGATGAAGTAGTTTCAATGGATGAAAACGATGTACTAGTAGCTATTAGTTATCCAAGATATGCCAAACGTATTAACGAATTTGTGAAAATAGCTAAAGAGAGAAACGTAAAAATCATTATAATAACAGACACATATTCATCTCCTTTAGTTGATTATGCTGATGTAATCATTCCTTGTGATTCTAATAGTCTAGCCTTTCATAATTCTCCTATACTATCTCTTATTGCAATTGATTATATTATTAATTCTTTAGCACTCAAAGAATCTAGAAAAAATTCAAATCGTTTAGACGCTATAGATCATACGTTAAAAAGACTCAATTATCATACTAATAAATAAAAATCTCCACATTCTAATTATTAAAGAATGTGGAGATTTTTTTCTAGAGAAACAATGTAAGGGTTTACATAATGAAGATTTAGTGATAGATTTGTAAATAATATTACATCAATGTTTTAAAAAGTAAAAAATATTACGAAAAGGTGGAGAAAGTATGAAAGTTAATGATGATCAAATTTTAGAAAGACTGAAACTATTAAGCTCTACTCTTCTAGCAGATAGTATGGATTATGAAAAAGTTATGAACTACGAAATAAAACCGGTTAACTACAAAAATATATTAGTTGGTCAGGCTAGAACAGTGTCTGTTTATCCCGGTGATAATCTTTATTTGCATCATGGTATTTACGAAGCCAATCCAGGAGAAATTTTAGTGGTTGAAGGAAAAGGTTCTACTGTTTCTGCTTATATAGGAAATTTGATGGCATCAGCAGCTGAAAAACTAGGAATAAAAGGAATTATTATAGACGGTCTAGTTCGCGATAAAAGTGATTTAGAAAATATGGATATACAAATTTATGCAACTGGTTTTACTCCTAAGGGCCCTAAAAAAAATGGTCCTGGATCGTTTGATGTACCTATACAATGCGGTGGAGTGATTGTTAATCCTTATGATTTTGTCATAGCTGACGAAGATGGTGTCACTGTTATTCCTTATCAAAATGCAGAAAAATATGTAGAAAAAGCTGAGAAAAAATTGCTGTATGAAGAAGAACGGCTCAAGAAGATTACCAGAACCGAAATCAATAACAACTCTGATAAACACTCTATCGAACCTTCATGGTTACGAGAAAGTATGCAAAATCAATAGGAGGATATACGATGAATATTGGATTTATAGGGTTTGGCGAAGTTGGTAATGAGATGTCTAAAGGATTAAGTAAATATAAAGTTGATAATATTTTTGCTTATGACCCTTTATTAATAGATAAAAGTCCAGAAAAACTATCGACAAACACAAAAATAACTTATTTTCAAAATGCCAAAGAATTATCAATACAATCTATGACTATATTATTTGTAGCCGTTCCTGCAACAAAAGCTATAGATGCATGGTCCGAAATAAAAGAATATATTAATAAAGATACTATTTTGGTTGATTTAACAACTGCTAGCGCAAATGAAAAAAACATGATTAATAAAATAATGAAAGATAGAAACTTAAATATACTAGATGCAGCAATATTGGGAGCACTTAAGGTTTATCAACACACAGTTCCCATTTTGGTAAGCGGTCAAAATGCTAATCATTTAGTAGATATAGCAGAAACCTTAGGAATGAATGTTACTAAATTAAATGAAAATGTTGGTGATGCAACAAACTTTAAATATATAAGAAGTATATTTACGAAAGGTTTATCAACTTTACTATATGAAGTCATGGAAACTGCTGAAAAATTGGATTTAGATCAAGAAATTTATAGTTCTATTACAAACACTATGGACAAAGATGATTTTGGAGAAATAATAAATAGATATATCAAAAGTAATGTAAAACATTCAAAACGTAGAGAAAAAGAAATGGAGAACGTAAGTGACTTTATGAAACAACATCATATTGAAACTTATATGACAGACGCAACTATTAGTAAGCTCAAGGATATTACACAAGCTGGGTTGGAAGAAAAATTAAGCGATACAAACTATAACTGGGTTGATGTCATAAAAACTTTTAATCGGTAATAAATCTTTTTTAAGGGGAGTTGTTTATGGGGATTTTAGCTTTATTAATTTTTGTTGCAATTTTAATAATTTGGAGCGTTATTTTAAAAAGAAATTTAGGAGAAGCATCGTTAATAGGATTTGTAGTCACCAGCCTTTTAGGAGGATCAAAAGCTCTTGATTTATTAGTTAATGGATTTTCTTTTGCCTCAACATTTTCAGTTTTATATGCAGCACTTGCATTTGTATTTATGGCATACATTATTGATAAGTTAGGTATCGTTGAAAAACTATTAGCGATTTTGAATTCAATGGTTGGTAAAATTCCTGGTGCTCCAGCTTACATGGATGCTATGGGTTCAGTGGCATTAGGTACATTATCAGGTGGTGATTCTGGTAACACAGCAGCGACTGGTTCTATTACAGGCCCATGGATGTTAAAAAATAAATGGAACAAAGAAATTGCTGCATCTGTAATGGTTGGTAACGGGGGAATGGCATCTGTATTTCCGCCCACAACATCTATGTTTATTATACTTGGATTTGCTCCGGTTGCAGCTGCAGTTGGTGTCGGTGAATTTTATATCGCCTTATTTGTAGCATCACTTTATCAACTTGCTCATAGATTAATAATGATATGGTTCTTTGTAAAAAAACAAAATATAAAAGCTTTTTCTATTGAAGAACTAGAACCATTAAGTAGTTCATTTAAAAGAGGTTGGAGTTCATTGTTATTGTATATTGGAGCCATCATTCCTTTAATTATAACTATAGGTCCATTAGGAAAGAAACTTGCCAGTATACCTTCAATAGGAGAAAAATCTTTAGACAGTATTGATATAGTAGTTTGGATACCAACATTAATGATCACTATAGCTTTTATATTAGGTAGAAAAAATTTACCTAAATCTATACCTGAGTTAATGAAATTCACACAATCAGCTATTCCAAGATTCACTACTATCGGTGCATTGATTTTCTTCGCAGTAGCAGCTAGTGAAGTATTAACAAAATTAGGTTTGTCGGATAATATTGCCTCTCTTATAGAAAGCGCAAATGCTCCAGCCTGGTTAACATTATTACTAATAGGTATTGGTATAACCATTATCGCAGGGCCATTAACTTCAACTGGAACACTTACAGCAGTGGGACTTGTTTCATATCAAATTTTAATTTCAAGTGGTTTCTCACCATTAATTTCTGCAGTAGCAGTTATGACCTTTGCTTCTACATCAGCTCAAATGCCTCCAGCCTCTGGTTCGATTTATATAGCTTCTGGTATTGTTGGTGCAAAACCTGAGAAGACATTTGGTATGCTAATCATACTTTATGGTATTCCTGTAATTTTAATTGGATGGCTTATTGGTATGGGCATTTTACCAATTTGGGGAGGGTAAAATAAATGGAAAAATTTCTAGAAAAAATATTTGTAATATTCTTATTCCTTTCAATTTTAACAGCTCTAATTATGGTCTTTTTACAAATGGTAGGCTTAATTATTGGTAATGGTGAATTTATTATTAAAGTAAATGATATCTTGTTAACACCTTCAATTATTTTAGCATCAATATTTGCAGGCATTGCTTTTATACTTGGTTACTTTCCAAAATATAAAGATAATAATTAGCAGTTTCATCTATTGATAGTATAAAAGCTTTGTCCATCAATTCATGCATTTAAAAATAAATGCACTTATAATAACAAGGTACAAAAAGACACGAGAATGATTACTTTCTCGTGTCTTACTTATATTCTTCGCAAATAAAGTTATTTGTTGTATTAATATTTACATTTAGCCTATTCCAGTAGTCTTTCTAAGTATTCTTCTGTTGCCTTCTGCAATATTTTATAAAATTACATACGTAAAGTATTGTCATTAAAAGAAATGGAATTGTAATGATAAAAGTATTTAAACTACTAATGTTAGAAACCCATAAAAATAAAGATAACATCAATACATAACTAAGAATTACTACAAAAAATATAGGCCAACTAAACAACTTTCTATTATCCACACTTAACACCTCTGAATGAACTTTTTCTAATACTCATCTTTCAAATTATATTTATTTTTATAATAACAAATCGTAAGACATGACGAAATTTATTTTTAATACACAAAATCAAAATATAACATTTGTAATTTTTCATTATAAATTTAATTTGACAATTGTAAGCGCTTCCTTTATTATTTTGATAACCTTATGAATACGTATGCATTAATTCTAAGGATACGATAATTATTGTTAAAAATAATGATTGTTACTATACTTCATCTCGTTATAGAAAGAAGGATTGGTAATGCGTAAAAAAATATCTTCTGACCAAATTGCTGAATTAGCGCAAGTTTCTCAATCAACAGTGTCTAGAGCGTTCGACCCTGATTCCAATGTTTCTGCTAAAACAAGAAAAAAAGTTTTAGATATTGCTAATGAATTTAATTATAAGCCTAATGCATTAGCTCGTGGATTAATCACTAATAAATCAAAATTGATTGGAATAGCTATGAAAGAAAAACAAAACCCTTTTTACTATGAAGTATTATCTTTATTCACACAAAAATTAAAAGATCATGGATTCTCTGTGTTATTTGTCCACACTGAAAATGAAGAAATACAGCAAGAAGAAATCGCTAAATTTTGGGAGTATAACGTAGAAGCAATTATTGTCACAGATGCTTTTCTCTCATCAGATTTGGTTAAGAAATTAAAAAATGCAAACATCCCAGTCATTCTGTTTAATAGAGAGAATGAAGATTTACAATGTAATACCGTTTCTAGTGATAATATCTATGCTTCTCAATCAATAGCAAAGTATTTTTATAATAAAAAGCATAAAAAAATTTTATATGTTTCGGGTAACCATAACACTTCTACTAACAGAGATAGATTTTATGGTTTTAATAGCTTTTTTAAACAAAAAAATGAAGAAATTGAAGTTATTAAAGGAGATTATACTTTCGAAACTGCTTATCAACTAACGTTAGATTATTTGAAAGCTGGCAATATTCCAGACGCAATATTTGGAGCTAATGATATCACGGCTCTTGGTGTACTAGAAGCAGTAAAAGAGATAGGCCTTAATATTCCAGATGAGGTTGAAATAATTGGTTTTGATGATATTAAAATGGCTTCTTGGCCAAATTATCAATTAACAACTTGGTCCCAACCATTAGAAACGATGGTTAATGAAACTATAAAAATTTTATTAAAAGGAGACTTAAACACAAACAGACGTATCAAGATTAAAGGTAACTTCAAGTTTAGAAGTACAACTTCAAATTAAATTAAAGAAATTTTTTCATAAGTGTAATTTAAGAAATGTTTGAATGTAACCAATTTAAAGTAGAAAAATTAGAATATATATTATTTCACAAATTTCATACATAAGTATGTGAAGCTATCTAAGGAGGAACCGTTATGAATGTTATCAAACGTTTTGGAAGCGCCATGATTGTCCCTGTACTCACATTTGCTTTTTTCGGTATAGTATTAGGTGTTTCTACTGTATTTTTAAACCCAACAATTATGGGAAGTCTTGCTGAAGAAGGAACAGCTTGGTTTAAAGCATGGTCTGTTATTGAAGCAGGTGGATGGACTGTGTTTGATCATATGGAATTAATTTTTGCTGTTGGATTACCTATTTCCTTAGCCAAAAAAGCCCCTGCTCATGCAACTTTAGCAGCTTTAATAGGCTATTTTATGTTTAACACATTTATAAACATTATCTTAACAGAATGGCCTCACACATTTGGTGCAAACTTAGAAAAAGGTGTTGAGAATGTTACTGGTATGAAAGCCATTGGAGGCATTGAAACACTAGATACGAATATATTAGGTGCTATTATTATTTCTAGTATTATTACGTGGATACATAATAGATATTATGGCAAAAAACTACCTGAAATGTTAGAAGTATTCCAAGGATTAACATTTGTTGTTTCAATTTCTTTTTTCGTTACTTTAGTAGCAGCAATTATAACTTGTATTATTTGGCCTACCATACAAGATGGAATCTCTTCAGTACAAGGTTATATTATAGGTTCTGGATACATTGGTGTTTGGCTATACCATTTCTTAGAACGTGTTCTAATACCTACAGGATTGCATCACTTCATTTGGACACCAATAGATATGGGTCCTGTAGTAATAAACCAAGGTTTAAAAGCGTATTGGTTTGAGCATGTAAGTGAATTTGCGAACAGCTCAAAGTCATTAAAAGAACAATTTCCATATGGTTTCATGTTACAAGGAAATGCGAAAATATTTAGCTCTATTGGTATTGCATTAGCAATGTACTTTACAACACCACAAGAAAATAGAAAAAAAGTAGCAGCATTATTAATCCCCGCAACATTAACAGCAGTAGTTGCAGGAATTACAGAACCATTAGAGTTCACTTTCCTATTTATCGCACCATACTTGTTTGTATTACATGCTGTTCTAACAGCAACTATGGCATTAATAATGTACAGTGTAGGTATCGTCGGACACTTTGGCGGGGGCCTAATTGATTTTGTCGCTACAAATTGGATTCCATTAGGCGCTAATTATTGGTCACTTTATGTTCTCCAAGTAATCATAGGCCTTAGCTTTACAGGTATTTATTTTGTTTTATTTAGATATTTAATATTAAAATTTGATATCCCCCTTCCAGGGCGTGAAAAGAAAGCAGAAAATATTAAACTATATAGCAAAAAAGACTATAAAGAGAGTAAACAATCCTCAAACAGTAAAAAAGAGAAAAATATACCAACAGGGAATGAATTTAAAGATAAAGCATACTATTACTTAGACGGACTAGGTGGTAAAGAAAATATAAAAGACGTTACAAATTGCGCTACCCGACTACGTTTAACAGTTAACGATGAAAATAAAGTATCAGATAACGATTATTTCTTACAAGATAGAATGGCACATGGTTTAGTTAAAAGTGGTAAAAGCATACAGGTGATTGTCGGATTATCAGTACCACAAGTAAGAGAAGAATTCGAAAGCATCATTCAGGATAATTAAGAGTGGTGAGTAATAAATAGCATATCTGGTTATGAAATGCTGATGATAGTACTTACAGTTATTGGTTTAGTATTAATTAGTAATTATAACCATAAAAAATAACCATCTAGCGTAAACTTTGACGAAGTAACTAGAGGTTATTTTTATAATAAATTAGAGTTATAAGTCACCGTCTTTTTAACGGGCTCTTTGGGCAACATGTTCGCGCATGTTGTCCTTCTTTATTTTTACACTTAAATAATATCATGATTTTACACAATTTGTCTATTTCTGAAAGATAATTTCAGTATATATTATAGGAAATTAATCAAGAGTCACCTCCTAATTTTTGGTATAATATCATTTAGCAAATTGGATAGATGTTGGCTATCTCAGTATAAAGTGAGGTGATGCGTATGTACGTATCTACAAAATCTTTAGAAAGGAGAAGCCTTTTGTGGTAACGTTTGTTGATGTCTTACATCTCATGTTTAGTTTTGGTATGTTTATACTGGCTTTCATAAGTGTAGTCATCGCAATTATTAAATTAGACCATAAAAAATAACCATCCAACTTTGACCGGTTAATGGTTATTTTTAATCAATTTTAACTAAGTCACCGTCTTTTTAACGGGCTCTTCGGACAGCATGTTCATGCATGTTGTCCTTTATATACATTTATATTATACCATGATTTTACATATTTCGTCTATTTCTGAAGTTGCTATATTTTATAAATTCTTGTAGCTTATTTATGAAATTGCTGACTTATTACTCAATAAATTTAAGATCTAAAGAATCTATGTTTTCTATAACTTTTTTAAAGTCTAATGAATTAGGTAGGTTTGGGAAAGTATTATGTTCATATGGCTCTCCTAGGGTTCTGAAAAACGGTTCAAATAAACCTGGTACTAATAAACCTATCATTTTTGTATAGTGTGCATCTAGTCGATATGAATGAATAGTTTCGGCTGGTGCATGTAAAAAATCTCCAGGATATAATGTGACTTTTTCATTTTGATTGCCTACCCACATTGTTACTTTACCCTCAAAACAATAAAATGTTTCAGTATGTTTTTCATGGTAATGTGGAACAATAGGATCGCCAATTGGTCCTTCTGAAGAAACGACTATGTATCTATCGTTAGTGTCTTTTTGTGTAGTTATTATTGAATGCAATTGATCTCCTGTTAAAAGATTTTCTCCTTCACCCGACCGCCAATAAGTGATTTCTTCATTACTGATATTGTTAAAAGTAAATTCTATATCATAATTATATTCTAATTCTTGTTTATTAAGTGAATAAGTTTCTTCTATATATGATGGGTGTTTAGAATGATTATATGGTACTCCTAAAGCTTTATATATGTCTACTGCACTTCCATTAACGACGTATGATAAAATTTTTGTTCTATGAGCTTTCATAACATATTTATGTACTATACCAGGTGGAATAAGAATATAATCTCCTCGAGTTAAAGTGATTATATCTTTTTCTAATTGTATATCAACAACGCCTTCAGTCACCAATAGTGATTCATACATATTTTTATGAAGATGCATAGGAAAGCTTTCATTCATAGCACCAGTTATTGTAATAACTTCGAACAAGTTTCCTGTACTTTGGTTTGTAGCAATGATTGAATAAACCTGTTTATTCCAAATATAATGATCACCTTCCCCATTTTCAATCACATAAGGTGTTTTGTCTTTAGGTAATTCATTTTTTAGTATATTCACTCTTGTTCCTCCTATTTTATGATATTATTTTTTAAGATTCTGCCTAACTGAATACATACTTTTACTAATATAGATTTAACCACGCTCTAAAAATCAAAAAAGCCAATCGTTATAAACGAATGACTTTTGTGATTTTGTTTCAATTATATTTATTATTCATCAGTGTACCGCTTCGAAAGTTTTTCTTTATGAGCGTTAAACACTTCTTCTAAAGAAATATCATATTTGTTAGCAATCACTATAACGTTACCTAATACGTCTCCCAATTCTTCTATCAAATCATTTTTGTTGTTCATAAATGTATCCGTTATTTCATCTGGTCTATCTCTCCCTATTTCAAGAGCTCTTATAGATCTCGCTACTTCCCCAGTTTCTTCAGCTAAAAAACCTATACGTATAAAAATATCTAAATCTGACCATCCTCTATCTTCATAATAATCATTTACCCAATTTTGAAATTCAGTTATATTCATTCCTCACCACTCCTTAAATTTGCTACTATAAATTTTAGCAAACTAGTAAGAGTTTTGTTTATTTTTCTAAATAAATAACGAAATTTAAATTATATTTTTAAGTATCTTACCTTTGTTTTATTTATGATGGATAAATGACTAATGAGTAGTGTCTCTATCGGGCAAGACATTTTAAACAAGCTCGTTACATTTTCTAACGGGCAAGAGTTTGATAACATGCACGTTAGACCTGTATTCAGAATATGTCCATATAATTGTGTAATAAAAAAAGAGCCAAATATAGCTCACTTTAGTACAATGTAATCGACTAAGAAAATATTGTAGAGG
>NZ_JAJNHH010000017.1:0-48571 GCF_022386955.1 Mammaliicoccus sp. A-M4 | reverse complement strand
GATTTGTAAAATTACTAATATCTTCAGCTGTTAAATTACTTAAATTATTGATATTAGATTTACCTTGCTCTTTTTGATTATTCAATAAGTTGGTTGCATCTTTAATTTGAGCATCTTGTACCGCTTTATCTATTGTTGCTTTATCTTTAGCATTAGCAACTTGATTGTTATAAGTGGCTTTTTCTTCATTTGACAAATAATTAAATCCGTTAATTTGGTTTGTTCCTTGTGTTTTTTGATTCCTCAGTAAGTTGCTTGCATCTTGAGCTTGTGCATTAGTATATATACTATCTAAGTCTGTTAATTTTTGCGTTTGCTTAACTTGCGTATTGTAATTCGTCTTTTCACTAGTAGTTAAGTTTGTTAACTGTCCTATATTATTGTTTACAGTTGTTCTACCTTGATTACGTACAGTAATAACTTGAGCTCTCAAACCATCTATCGTATTAACACCGTTAAATGAATTTAACATTTCTTGTTTCGTGGCTTCATCTAAAGCCTTTGTACTGTTAATTTCTTTATAAATACCCTGATATTCATTTAAGTAATTAGCAAAATCTTGGAAAGTTATATCATAAGTGTTTGTTCCAGCTAATAAACCAGTATTAACTTTCCTATAATAAGAGACAGATAACGCGCTTTTAGGATCAAAATCTTTTGAATTTATGATTATATTTAAATTTAATGGCTCACCATTAGAGAGAAACGATGCTGTTCTTTTATATTCAATTGAATAATTCCCATTGGCATCTTTTATTAATTTGTCACCTTCAGCTGTTATGCTTACTATATTGTTCTTCAATTGCTCATTAAAGTTTACACTATATCTTTCAAGTGCACTAAAACCAAAATTCAAGCCTTTTTTCTGTCCTATTGCAATACTTAACTCTATTTGATCATTATTTATTTGTCTAAATCGAATTGAATCCATGTGTGTCCAATCATCAATAAGAGGTCTAGAGATTGTTTTATTAATATTAACTAATTTACTAAAGTCTGTAGTGGCTGTATCTCCAGCTTCTAACACTCTTGTTTTAGGTGTATCAGTTATACTTCTATTTTCATTACTCTCTGTTCGTACTGAGCGTAATACAGTTGCTTTCGGTTTTGTTCCTTCTTGTTCATCAGCAGCACGCTTTAACAATTCTAATCGTAATGAATCATAGATTTCTTCGTTAGATGCTTTATCATAGTCAATATCTAAATTATCTATGATTGATTTTGCATCTTTATCTTGAATGTCATTATCTTTCAAATAATCTTCTACATATTGCTTACGATTTGTTTCTTCATTAAGGCCTTCTTTAAACGCTTTGTCATCAGCTAACTTAACGTCTTTCGCTTCTTCTGGACTTATTTCTTCATTTGTAATTTCTTCTTTATCTATTCCAGATTGATTTTCTGAGCTAGCCCCTATATCTTCTTCGCTATTTTCATTGTTTTCGGCATCTGTTGTTTGCTTTTCATTATCTTCAGCTGATTCATTTGGATTTTCTGTTAAATTTTTTTCATTGGATTGGTTTGTATCTTGATTAGCTTTATCTTTATCTGTATTTCGCTCTTCTGTAGTATTATCTTCATTTGTTGGTTTGTCGGAGTCTTCTTGCGCAGAATCAATGTCTTCTTTATTATTTTGTTCATCTGAATGATTATCTTCAGCTGTATCCTTTTCTGATTGAGGCTTTTCTTCAACTGTTGGTTCTTCTTTCGGTATTTCCTCTGTGTCTTCACTTGTTGGCTTGTTTTCCGTACGTTGTTCTTCTGTTGAAGTATCTTCTTTATCTTCAGCTGTTGGTTCTTCTTTCGGTGTTTCCTCTGTGTCTCCACTTGTTGGTTTGTCTTCCGTACGTTGTTCTTCTGTTGAAGCATCTTCTTTATCTTCAGCTGTTGGTTCTTCTTTCGGTGTTTCCTCTGTGTCTTCACTTGTTGGCTTGTCTTCCGTACGTTGTTCTTCTGTTGAAGCATCTTCTTTATCTTCAGCTGTATCCTTTTCTGATTGAGGTTCTTCTTCAATTGTTGGTTCTTTCTTCGGTGTTTCTTCTGCCTCCTCATTTGTTGACTTGTCTTCTTGCTCATATGTAGCAAAATCCTCAATGTTTTCTTCATTAGATACATTAGATTCTGCTTGGTCTATTGTTGGATTTTCAATTTCTTCATTTGTTTTTGTTGAATTGTTATGTTTTTCATTTGTACCTTGTTCTTTCAACTGACTTTGTTTAACGGTGTCAGTTTCATTTTCTTCTGAGTTACTTTTAACACTTTGATCAGTACTGTAATTATTTTCAGATGCCTTAGCATTATGATCAATACCTAAAAAAAGTAAAGTCCCGACGAGTATCGAAGCTGTTCCCACCGTGAATTTACGAATAGAGTATTGGTTTTTTCTATTTGGCAAAAAATCTATTTTCTTCTTCATCTTGAGTACCATTCCCTTACCATTAATATGCATAAATTTAATTTATTGTACAAATAGCATTATACTCGATTTGAAAAATTTAACAATATAATATGTTGTAAAATTTGTTAATATACAATTGATTTTCACTATTTATATTATTAAGTTGTGTATATAAATATAATTATTCATTATTTTATACAATACTTAAAATAATTTCTATTGCCATTTATAACAACGAAAGAGCGAATCTCAAGAAGGAAGTGAGGGTTTTAGTTTTTACATATTTATCCAATAAACATTAAGTTTTCGTAAACACAATTATTTATCATTTGGTACATATTCTGGGTTATCTTTATTTAATACCCAGTTACCAGTTGTTAAGTAAGATGCGAAAGCACTCCATGCCACATAAGGGATTAATAGTAGCCCTGCAGTCTTCTTAACTTGATAAAACTTAACTGTCGTAATAATAACAGCACTAAATAAAGCAAAGCTTTCAATCAATGCAGTACCTCTTAATTTATATTTAAAGTAAAGTATAGACCATAAATAATTCAGACCTAATTGAAGAGAGTATATACCTTTAGTACTCTTACTTGCATTATTATTAGAAACTAAAGAATAAGCTATGCCCATACTAAGATAAAGTAGTGGCCATACTATAGGAAAGATATATCCTGGTGGAGAAAATGGTGGCTTTTTATTTCGTTTATAATCTTGTCGCGCATTTTTGCTCGTATACTTACCTATCAAATTACCCCCAACAAACGGAAATCCAATCGCAAAAACTTGTTTCACTATGCCTGTAAGTCTCATTTAATCATGCCCTTTCAAACAGATTTTTTATCCTTACAATTAAAAATACCCTCAATCTGTAAAATAAATCATTAGTAATTTAATAAAAAAGAGAGCTATTTAAAATAGACTCTCATAATTTATATATAAAATTGTTTACATTTTTTAATTATTGCTATTAAATAATTTCATTTGTCCCATAATATTTTCTATTTAATTCTATAATTTGATCATGGTTCATATTTGGTTCAAAGTGTTTAAATACTTCGTCTCGATTAATTGGTGCTAGGTTTTTGTCAGCAACTTTTAATGCTATTTCCAATTCTTCAGTATTAAGTTCTGTGCAATATGCAGGTGTGCCTGGTTGATGTCTCCATGAATTTTTAATTTCACCACTATCAACAGTATCAAATCCTATTGATTGTATAAGTTCACTTATAATTTTTTTATCTTCTGTATTATCTCCTGATATCGCCATTGCTATTTTTTCTTCATTTTCTTCAGTACTATTTTTATTTTTCAATGTATATGCAAGTAAATTATTAAATGCTTTTATAACTGGTTTGCCAATTACTTCTGATACCCATTCACTTTCAACTGTTCCATCATCTAATTCTTTAATATTTCCATCTCTAAATGGATAATAATTACTTGTATCTACGACTATTACGTCATCACTTATATTAGAAATATAAGGTTTTATTGTAGGTATAACTTGTGTAGGAATCGATATTATTAAAATATCTACATGCTTAATTACTTCATCTATTTCTACTGCTTTTCCTTTAAACTTTTTATTTTCTAAATAGCTTACTGATCGCACATCCGCTATTTTGATATTATGACCTAAATTATATAATTTTTCTGAAATAGTGACCCCGATAGGTCCTGCTCCTATAATTCCAATATTCATTATATGTCTCTCCTAATATTTTATAGTTTGTTTAATATATTACTCTCTCATTCCGTATTCTTGAGGTACTTCTAAACTATCTCTAAGTGTTTCTCCTTCATAGTCTAAATGGTATAATCCTCTTTCTTGTAAAATAGGTACAACATAATCTACAAAGTCTTCTATACCATCATGTGATGAATCTGGAACTATTGAGAAACCGTCTGTAGCATCTGCTAAATACCATTCTTCTAGAAAATCAGCTATCATTTCTGGTGTTCCAGCTACTACTGGGTGATAGTTAATCACACCATTCGCTAGTACATCTTTTACGGATAAGCCTTCTTTAAGTAATTCATATGCTCTTTCTGCTCTAGGATCCATCGGTGATGGATATGCTTGCGATAATAAACTTTCTGGTAGTGGTTTATTAATATCAATGGTATTTACATTGATAGTTATACCAACCATATGACCTAAATATTGAACATAATGAGCTGTTTCTTCTGGTGCAAAATCAAGCAACATACGTCTTCTATCTAATGCTTCTTCTTTTGTCTTACCTATAGAGAACATAAATCCTGCAAACATTTTAATATCTTCAGGGTTTCTTCCATGTTGCTTTGCACTATTACGTAACATTGTGCGATGTAATTTCGCTTCTTCTTTTGTAAATGGATTTGCATATACACCTGAAGCAAATCTACCTGCAAGTTCCAAACCTTTTTCACCACCACCTGCTTGGAATATCGGTGGTTGACCTTGTGATGACGCAGGTATGGGTAGTGGCCCTCTTGTTTGATAATACTTACCGTTATAATTAGCGAGGTTTACTTTATTCATATCTGCAAACTGTCCAGTTGATTGATTAATAACATATGCATCTTTACCAAAGCTGCCCCATAAAGACTGTACTGCTTCAATATGTTCACGCGCCATTTCATACCTTGTATTGCGGTCAGGCAAACGTTTACCAAAATTCATTGCTGTCTGACCATTTGAAGTTGTTACTGCATTCCATCCAACACGCCCATTACTTACAATATCTAATGTTTTTAACTGACGAGCAAGATTGTAAGGTTCTGTAAATGTAGTTGAAAAGGTAGAAACAAGTCCAATGTTTTTAGTCTCCCTTGCAACAGCAGTTAATGCAATTAATGGATCCATTGAATGCATTGGTGAATTGATACTAATATCATTTTGCAAAGATGGAGTATCTGCAATAAATAAAGTATGAATTTTACCACGTTCAGCAATTTTTGCTTTTTCAACATAATTATCCATATTTGTATAAGCATCCGCTACAGCTTCTGGCATGCGCCAAGTCTTAAATTCTCCACCATAGCCAGACACCATTTGAAGTGCTAACTTCATTTTTCCATCTCTTTTATTAATCGTCATTTCTACGCTCCTTTTATATTTGAGTTATAGTAGTATAAATTATATACTTATTAATATATTTTAAAAGACGGCAATAAAATAGTTCTTAGTACTATTTTTTGTACGTATGCATAAGGATGGGATTCTATGGCTAAAATTTGTAAATATGGATTTGATGATTCAATTATAAAAAATGAAAGAGATTTATACGGCATAGGATTTACTCAAAATTTATTAGCAGGACGCTGGAAATATTTTATATTGTGGTTTTTAAAAGAAGAGCCTAAACGATATAGTGATATTAAACGGTTTTTATCAGGTATATCTCAAGGTTCATTAACAAAACAATTAAAAGAACTAGAAGCTGATGGTCTTATTAATCGTAATGTATATCCAGAAGTCCCACCAAAAGTAGAGTACTCCTTAACAGACATGGGTGAAGAAATATTACCAATTCTAAAAATGATGGAAGTGTTCGGTAAAAAACACGGTAAACAAATAGATGAAGTGCTTTAATTCTTATTTATATAAAAAATGCCTCGACACTATTTTCCTAACTAGTGTCGAGGTATTTATTATTTCTTCAATAATTCAATGATTAAATCGTTAATTTCATGTTTTTTCTCTACGAATAATGCGTGTCCTACATCTGATACACGTGTTAGTTGATAATTAGGCATTGTTTTTTCTAGTACTTCAGAAAATTCGATTGGGCATGCCGCGTCGTCTGTGCCGTGTATTCCGTATACTGGTAAGTCTATATTCTTCACGTCTTCTCTAAGGTCTTCATCACGAAGGGACTCTAATAATTTAACTGTACCTATTAATGATGATGTTAGCGTTAATTGAGTGAAATAGTTTTTGTATTCATCTGATACGTTTGTGTTAGAACTGAAGAATGTGTCTCCAAATTCTGTAATTGCTTTTGGTTGATCGTCAGAAATAGACTTCATTAAATCTATAACATCGTCTACTTCCATACCGTAAGGGTAGCCTTCTCTCTGTGTAAAGCTAGGTCCTGCTGGTCCAAGTAGTATCATTTTTTCTAAATCTGGATTGTTATGCTTAGCTGCATATTTTAGTGCTAACGCACCACCTACTGAGAATCCCACAACGACATAATTTTTAAGGTTTAATTCATCGACTACTTTTTGAACGTCATCTACAATTGTGTCGTAATCATAACCAGAAGCAGTCGTATCAGATAATCCGAAACCACGATGATCAATACCTATATAACGGTAGCCATTATTTACAACATGTTGTGCTTAATATTCAAACATTTTATTATTAGCCGGCCATCCGTGAAGAAATACAATCGGTTGACCTTCACCAAAGTCTTCTACATTAAGATATGCATTTTCTTCTATTTGAATTCTATGTGTCATATTTATCTACTCCTTTGTTTAGTGCTTTCCTTTTTGCTTTCTTCTTTAAACATTAGGCTCAGATTAACTCAACAATTCTTTAACAGTAGCCCCTACTAGATTAGCAGATTGTGGATTTTGTCCTGTTACTATTTGACCATCAACGACTACTTTAGGACGAAATGGTATATACGATTTTTCATAACGTGCACCTTGGACTTTCAATTCGTCTTCAAGCTTAAATGGGACAATCTTCATCTTGTTGGCCAAAAGTTCTTCTAAGTTTGAAAATCCTGTAATTTTCTTCTGATCAATTAAAAATCTTCCTTTTTCATTTTTCACATTTAATAGACCTGCAATACCATGACAAACTGCGGAAACAACGCCGCCTTTCTTATAAATTTCATTTATAGCTTTTTTAGCGTCTTCATTATCAGGAAAATCATACATTACACCGTGTCCACCTGTGAAATAAATTGCATCGTATTGCGCAGCATTTGCTTCGCTAATAGGTTGTGAATATTTTAATTTATTCATAAAATCTTTATTTTGATAGTAGGCTTTTGTCGTCTTATCCAACATTACTTTTCCTAAACTCATTGGATCAAGTGGTGTATTGCCTCCTGTAATGTTGAAAAAGTCTACTTGATAATCATCACTCTTAAAATGTTCATAAAAATGAACAAGTTCGCCTAGCCATAAACCTGTTGGCACTTGAGTTCCTTCAAAAACATCCGAACTTGTATTTACAATCATAATTCTTTTCATGATATGTCCGCCTTTCTTATTTGCTGTCATCCATTTTTACAATAATTTTACCTTTCGCCCTTCCACTATTTGAATATTCTAGGGCTGCTTCTGTATCTTTAAAGTCATAAACTTTATCAATGATTGGTTTAATTTTCTCTTGTTCGATTAAGTCTTTAATAATCGTTAATTGTTCACCACTCGGCTTCATAAACAGAAATTCATAATTTGCATGATATTTTTTAGCTTTTCTTGTATATTTTGAAGAAGCTAACTTAAATAACACTTGTTTAGCGACACCTAAATTCATGCTTTTCGCAACTTTAGCTGTTGGCATACCTGATATAGATGTAACTGTACCACCTTCTTTTAACACTTCAAAAGAATGTTCTAAATTACCTCCTCCTAAAGTATCGAAGACACCGTTATATCCTGATAAGACATCCCCAAATTTTTCTTCTCTATAATTAATAATTTTATCTGCCCCTAGTGAACTGACAAGGTCATACCCTCGAGAACTCACTGTTGTCGCAACATATAAGCCCATCGCTTTAGCCAATTGTATAGCGAATGTTCCAACTCCACCTGAACCAGCTTGAATTAATACTTTATCACCTTGTTTAAGTTGCATAACATCATTGAGTGCTTGATATGCCGTTAATCCCACTAACGGTATACTTGCCGCTTCTTCAAAAGTTAAATTACTTGGTTTTAAAGCAATATCATTCTCATCGACAGCTATATATTCTGCAAATGTCCCTATCTTATTTTTTCTAGGTCGGGCATACACTTCATCCCCGACTTTAAAACCTTTAACCTTACTACCAACTTCAGTAATCACACCTGAAAAATCATTACCAAGAATAAGAGGAAAGTCATATTTCAATAAAGGACGTAAGCCTCCCTCTTTAATTTTATAATCTATAGGATTAATACTAGCTGCTTTAATTTCCACACGTACTTCAGTAGGGCTCATACTCGGTATTGGCATGCGTTCTAATGATACTGGTCCATCACCATATTTATGAATTACCATCGCATTCATATCCGTTATCATATAATTCTTTCCCTTCTTTTTTAACGTTCATTTTATCTTCTATACATATTACCTATTACACGCTTGGCTAAACTTTCGAAGACAGTCAAAAAGGCACACCATTATGCGTATTAGCTAATGGTATGGCTTGATTTAAATCGTATATTTGTATTTTAATGTATTAAAATATTTTCTTTGGAAATAAAGCTCATTATTAGATATTATAGAAACAAAAGCTATACCTCATAATTAATTTTGAAAGATAATTCAGTAAACTAAAGTTAGTTTTATACGCTTTATACTTTGGAGGTAACATTATGTTAAATTTTCTTTTTATAGTTCTTCTAGTCTTTCTCACGTATACTTTCTTCCATTATTTATATATAAAAATTTCTAAATCGTTAAAGGCTAAAGAAAGAACAAAAAACAACTATGTGGTCAAAAATATTTTGCTTTCTTCTAAGAACAATATTGATTCCTTTGACGTAATAGTTGTTTTGACGATTTCTTATTTCATATATTATATATAATATATTATTCACTTATTACATATCACCCTAATATTTCACTTTTCGTAAACTGAAAAATTTCATTGTTTAGCATTAAATCGTTATTTTCATCACGCTTTAGTTTTATATTTTTATACTGTTCTAATAAAGTGGCAATGACGCCATCGTGTGTGATAATCACATTATTCTCATCATCTTTTATATATTTTTTTATAAAATGTTGAAATTCTTTAATAAATGATTGGTGTTTTAAATCATTAGGGTGTTTATTATTTAATGAGTTAATAGTAGATATGTTTTTGTCGTTATAATTTGAGCATATCTGATCACATATATTCATTTTTCCTTTTCTATGTGGGTACACTCTTGGACCTAAAATAGCTACGACCTTGATTTTATTGTTATGACTTAATAACATAGCAGTTTCAATTGTTCTAACTGTTGGACTTACCCAAAATTGAGAGTCTTGGTCAATATATTCACTTATGTTTTTTGTATCTCTTCTACCTTTATCAGTCAATTTTGGGTCTTTTAAATTAAAGCTTTCCGGCTCATTCATGTTATGTTCAGCTTGAGCATGTCTCATAATCTTTATCATCTCGACTCATCCCCTTTAATCAACTTATATTACTTTACCCCTCATTATACATTTCCATGGAAATATTTTTTAATATACTGCCGAAATAAAAAAGCTGCTATCCATCAATTCTTCTAAATTTATTAGAAAAATGAAGGAATGCAGCTCAATAATTATTGATTATTAATGTTTAAAATATATTGGTTAATTTCTGATTTAATCACTTCTAAATGATCAGACTCATTGTCTATTGTTGTTAAATTTAAAGCATGATTTTCTAATTCTTTAAAGGATACTTCACCTTCGACAATTTGCTTACCGATACCACTTGCAAATGATGAATATTTCTTCTCTACAATTTTTTCAAAGAATTCATCTTCAATCATTTTAGATGCAACTCTTAGACCCAATGCAAAAGCATCCATACCCGCAATATGAGTAAGTACTAAGTCTTCTTGTTTGAATGAAGTTCTTCTTGGTTTAGCATCGAAGTTTAACCCACCTGGAGCTAGTCCACCATTTTTTAAAATTTCATACATTGCTAAAGTTGTATCGTAAAAATCTGTTGGGAACTCATCTGTATCCCAACCTAGTTGAGGATGACCTTGGTTTGCATCCACTGATCCTAACATTTGATTATCTCTAGCGTAACGTAATTCGTGTTGGAATGAGTGACCAGCTAATGTTGCGTGGTTTGCCTCAATATTAAATTTGAAATGCTTATCTAAATCATATTTTTGTAGAAACGCATGAGAAGTTGCTACATCTGTATCGTATTGATGTGTAGTTGGTTCTTTAGGCTTTGGTTCAATTAAAAATTGACCTTTATAACCAATTTCTTCTGCGTAAGCGATAGCCATTTTAAAGAATTTAGCTAAATTATCTAACTCTAACTTCATATCTGTGTTTAACAGGCTTTCATACCCTTCTCTTCCACCCCAGAAGACAAAGTTTTCTGAACCTAATGTTTTAGCAATTTCTAAAGATTTTTTCACTTTTGCAGCTGCATAAGCAAATACATCTGCGTTAGAAGATGTCGCAGCTCCGTGCACAAAACGTTCATGAGTGAAGTTATTTGTAGTATTCCAAAGTAATTTCTTACCTGTTTCATTCATTTTCTTTTTAATTAATTCTACAATTTCATCTAAATTTTTATTAGATTCTTCTAATGTATTTCCTTCAGGAGCAATATCAACGTCATGGAAACAAAAATATTCAATTCCTGTTTTATCCATAAATTCAAAAATAGCATCAACTCGTGCTTTAGCTTTTTCCATTTCATCTAATGAATCCCAATCACGTAATGCAGTACCTACACCAAAAGGATCAGATAGATCTTCAGTGAATGTATGCCAATAAGCTACACTAAAGCGTAAATGTTCAGCCATTGTTTTACCATTAATTTTTTCATCAGCATTATAATATTTAAAACTAAATGGATTTTTTGATTTAGGACCTTCATATTTCACTTTTTCAACATTAAAGTAAGACATTCTTAACTCCTCCTTGAATTGTGGTTTAGTTAGTTTGTTTATTAAACTAACTAACATTGAGTTAAATATAACACCTTAATTAATTTTTGTAAACGGTTTCTTTAAGTAAAATAAAAACAGGCTGTGACATAAATGAATGTCTCAGCCTTCTCTAAATCAAAAGTTAAGTTTAATGTTTTCTATATCTAATATTTTCTGGGTAATAGCGAGTGTAGCTCCAAATAAAGTTGCGAATTTAACATTTGAAGTTAAACTAATTTCTATTTCTTTTTGTGTATATTGGTTAAAAGTCGTTTTAATATTATCTAAGAGATCGGGTATTTCGTTTATTAATGGACAATTAATATAAATCACTTTTGGATTAAGCTGCATATTTAAGTTGTACATCAAAATTGCAATCCTTATTGAAAATTGTTGTATCTCTTCCTGAACAATTTCATTTCGTTCATAATACATCTTCTTAAGCTCTGATAATGTATTTTGTGTATTTAACCTTTTATTAATCTTATTAACTAGTGCATCTTGAGAACATAAATCTTCAATTTTGTGATATGTTCTCTCGTTATCTTCAATAGATGATACGAGTGTCTTTCCTATTTCTCCCGCTTCACCATTTGCACCTCTATATAATTTCTGGTCGATAATTAAACCTGCACCGATACCTTTATGTATGCTAAGTGTAATTAAATTATTGATTTCTAAACTATTATTAACATTACATTCATAAATAGCAGAGAAATTGGCTTCATTTTCTACGATAACAGGCACGTCTGCGATTTCCTTAATACTCTCAATCATAGAAACTTTTTCTAATTCGTGAAACGGTAGATGTATAATTTCTTGTTCATTATTAACTATTCCATGGACAGAAATGGCGATACCTAGTAAACCAAAATGTGTGCCAAAGTTTTCATCAGCATTAATATGATATTTTAACAATTCCAACACATGCGTTATTTTTTGATTAGCCAATGGTATAGATTCATACTTTAATAATTCTCCATTGAAGTAGCTATAGATTATTTCAATAGAATGGTATGCAATATCCAAAGAAATGACATAACCAAAATTTTTATTGATCTCTAATATTATTGGTTTACGCCCACCGCTTTTAGTACTCTTACCTTGCCCTACTTCATTAACAAGCTTTTTCTCTTTTAATTTATTTAGAATACTTGAAATGGTGGCTTTATTAATCCCAAGATTTTTAGATATTTGTATTCTTGAGATTAGTTCATTATTAAATATTTGTTGTAAAACTAACTTTTGATTTGAATCTAAATTTGTTACATCTAATTTCTCCAAACTAACACCACCTCAATAAAAACAATTTAAACTAATTAAAACGTTCACTATTTAATTGCACAGATTTGGTTTAACTATAGCATAAAATATATCTGCAAACATCATATGTCTATGTATAGATTATTTATAGAAACTTTTAAAAGAGAAATAAATAGTAATATTTTAATAACCTTCTAACCCTTGATTTAAACACACTTGTTAAAGATTGAAATATTATAATAATAAATAATACATAAGAAAGCGTTTACAAAAAATATGTTCAGTGGTAATATTTCACTTAAGTTAGTTTGTTTTAAAAACTAACCAACTTATTTGGTTTTTAAACAGGGGGGATATTATTTATGAATGAAACTGTAGAAGCTCAATCTAGTGAACAGATTTTACAATCTAATAATAATGAGAAATTGCATATGCCTGAAAAAATCGTTTTCGGTATTGGTGACTTTGGCGCTAACTATAGTTGGACCTTCATCGCATCATTTATCACTATATACATGACAGATGTAGTTGGCATTGCAGGCTCAGTTATTGGAACGATTATACTTTTTTGTCGTTTTGCAGATGGGTTTTCTGATTTATTTATGGGAAGCATTATCGATAATACGAATACTAAGATGGGTAAAGCGAAACCTTGGGTCTTTTGGACAGCACCAATTCTAGGGGTATTAACTTTTATGTTGTTCAACGTTCCAGATTTCTTTGGTAATACAGGTAAAATCGCATATATTTTCATTGTTTATTTCTTAATATCAGTTATTTTTTACACTGCTAACAATGTTGCATACTCATCTCTTATCTCATTTATGTCTAAAGACGAAAAAGACAGAGTTTCATTAGGCAGTATTCGTTTTATTTTTTCAAATATTAGTGTACTTTGTATTACAACTTTCACTACATTTTTAGTAACAAGCTTTGGTGAAAATCAGCAAGGTTGGACTTATACAGCATTAATTTATGGATTTTTATGTGCAGTACCTTTAATGATTACAGGGTATTTTGTTAAAGAAAGAAACGTAGCTAAAAAACAGTATACAAGCAACGGTAAGGCAAAACGTATTCCATTTACCTTAATACTTAAATCATTACTAACTGAAAAATATTTTATTATAACAATTATTCTTTATCTATTATGGTATTTACGTCAAACTGATAATGGTATGAGAGTTTACTATGCTACCTACATTTTTGATAATGCCAATGTCATGGCAATTCTTAGCGTAGCGACATTGCTACCTACAATTTTAGGGCTGTTAATCGCACCTAAATTTGCAGAAATAGTTGGTATTAAAAATAGTATTATAATTGGGTTAGTTATTTCTATAATTTCGTACATTGTTATGGCATTATTCTCAGAAAACTTACCATTCCTCATTGTAGGTTTAGTTATAAATGGTATAGGTCTTGTACCATTTACTGCAGCATTAAGTGGAATCGTTGCAGATGTTGGTGATATTATTTATTGGAAGACTGGCGTACCCGTACAAGGTTCCATTTTTAGTTTGGCTAGCGCAGGCATGAAAATCGGTTCTGGATTACAATCCGCTATCGTGGGCTGGTCACTATCTATTGGAGGCTATGTCGCAGGAGCATCTGTACAATCAGAAAGTACTATATTTGCAATTAAATCTATGCAAATATACTTTCCATTATTAACAGTAGTACTCATTTGTGTCATTACTTTCTTCTTAAATTATGAAAAGTTTATTACACAAATTAAACAACAAATTCGTTCAAATAATGTTGGCGAAATGAGATCAAAACAAATATATAAATAAAAGGAGTAATTCAAATGACTAATTTAATACATGTAGCTAAAAACGGTTCAGATTATGGGTTAGGAACTGAAACATCACCCTTCTTAACTATTGATAAAGCCGCTTCAGTAGCGTTACCAGGAGATTCAGTAATCGTACATGAAGGCATCTATAGAGAACAAATCACTCATATTAATAGTGGCTTAAGCGAAGCTAGAAGAATTACTTTTAAAGCTGCAGATAATGAGAAAGTAGTAATTAAAGGTTCTGAAGAAATAAAAAACTGGGAACATGTAGAACAAAATATATGGAAAGTGGATATTGATAATCAATTTTTCAATCATTTCAATCCATTCGATACCAAACTATTTGGTGATTGGTTAGTTGTTGATAATAATAAAACATTAGGACAAGTTTATATAAACGGGCAAGCATTATTTGAAGTGAATGATTTTGATTCTCTGAAAAATCCACAGCCTATACATGAAACATTAGACCATTGGACTAATAAACAAGTCTCTTTTGATTATACAGATGAATCAGTATATGTATGGCATGCAGATGTTCAAGAAGACCATACTACTATTTATGCTAATTTCCAAGATTATGATCCAAATAATGAAACAATCGAAATTAATGTGAGAGAAAATGTTTTTGCTCCCGTTAAAACACATACAAATTATATAACTATTCAAAATTTCGAAATTGCACATGGTGCAACACAATGGTCACCTCCTACAGCTAAACAAACTGGAATAATTGATACAAATTGGAGCAAAAATTGGATTATAGAAAAGAATCTTATTCATGATTCTATGTGTAGTGCAGTAGCAATTGGTAAAGAAATATCAACTGGTGATAACTTTACTACTTATAGAAAAGATAAACCAGGATACCAATACCAAATTGAAACTGTTTTTAAAGCAGTTAATAGTGATTGGAATAAAGAAACGATTGGTTCTCATATCATTAGAAATAATACTATTCATGATTGTGGACAAAACGCAGTTGTCGGACATTTAGGATGTGCTTTTAGTCATGTATATAGTAACCACATTTATAATATTGGAAATAGAAGAGAATTCTTCGGTCATGAAATTGCAGGCATAAAATTACATGCAGCATTAGATACACAAGTTTATGATAACTACGTTCATAATTGCTCTTTAGGTATGTGGTTTGATTGGCAAACTCAAGGCACAAGAATAAGTAAAAATATTTTCGCAAATAATACAAGAGACCTATTTGTTGAAGTAACTAGTGGACCTTATATTGTAGATAATAATATTTTAACAGCAGACTATGCACTGGATAACCATGCACAAGGTGGCGCATATATTAACAACATTATTAACGGTGAAATCGTACATCGATTAATGTTAGATAGATCAACACCTTACCATGTACCACATAGTACTTTAGTAGCTGGATTTGCACCTGTTTATGGTGGAGATGACCGATTTTATAATAATATATTTGTTGGTAAACCAAGTGTATCTAACATTGGCACGCATATATTTAATGAATACACAACTTCATTAGAAGAATATAAAGACTTAGTATCCAAAGAAGAAGGAGATCACGAAGCCTTCCATAAAATAAAACAACCAGTGTTCATCAACCATAACGCATATTTAAACAATGCCGAACACTTCAATAGAGAAGAAAGCTTCATTGAAGATAATTCATTCGATCCAAAGATTTCAATAACAGAAGATGAAAATGAAGTTTACTTAAATGTAACATTGCCAGATTCATTATTAGAATTCAAAGGAGATGTACACTCTACCACTTCACTACCTAAAGTAAGATTAGTCGACGTAGACTTTGAAAGACCAGATGGAAACGAAGTTGTTATTGATTCAGATTTAATCAATGATACTAGAAACGAATTTGCCGTGTTAGGTCCAATCCAAAATTTAAAACCAGGTGAAAACCGTATATCAATATGGAAAAAAGCTTAATTTAAAATTTCCGTATGTTATGAAAGGTATGTCCTGGGAAATAAAAAAGTGCGTTTTCTACATCAGAGAAAACGCGCTTTTTTTATGTTTTTGTTAATATACTTAATTACTTAATTACATTTTATTCATCTTCATTATTATTTTTTTCTTGTTCACTAAGCTTTTCAATTAAATTATCATATTCAGGAGTATTCATATAATTCTCGATAGAAATATGATAAGCTTCTGGCTGTTTTTCTCGAGCTCGTTCTGTTAAATCTTTATGTGTAATAATAATTTCTCCTTCTTGAGGCAAATTACTAATTGCTACATTACTAACGTCAATATTTTCTAAATTAGCTTTTTTCAATTTTTTCCTTACAATTGAAGCACCCATAGCGCTTGAACCCATTCCTGCATCGCATGCAAATAATATATGATTTACATTATTTAAAGAAGGTTCTTCTGCTGATTCATCACTAGTTAAAAATTGAGTTGCACGACTTTTCTTCCCTTTCATTTGTTCCATTTCTTTCGTCGCTTCAGATAAATCATTAGTATTAGATTTATCAAATTTCAGAAGTAATCCAGCTATAACAAAGGAAACAATAGTAGCAACAAGTACACTTAATATAACGCCAAGATAACTATCCGAAGCTGTTAACAACATTATAGGTATAATACTACCTGGTGAAGCAATACTAACTAAACCTGCATCAAACAGCATTAGTATCGTAATTCCAGACATACCACCTAATATAGTTGCAATCAGTAATTTAGGTTTCATTAGGATATACGGGAAGTATATTTCATGAATACCTCCAAAGAAGTGAATAATACTTGCGCCGTACGCAGAAGTTTTAGATGAACCTTTACCAAAGAACATATATGCAAGTAGTACACCTAAACCTGGCCCTGGGTTTGCTTCAAGTAAAAACAACATAGATTTTCCTTGTTCAGCTACCTGTCCTGTAGCAATAGGTGCTAAAATACCTTGGCTAATAGCGTTATTTAAAAATAATATTTTTGCTGGTTCAATAAATATACTTACTAAAGGAAGCGCATGAATTTTAATCATTAAGTCAACGCCAGCCTCTAAAAATGATGTTAAAAGTACAACAACAGGCCCTACAAGTAATGAACCAATTAACGCTAGAAGCGCACCAGTGATTCCTGCTGAGAAGTTATTTATTAACAACTCAAATCCTGTAGGTGTTTTCTTTTGCAATAATTGGTCTACCTTTTTAATTGCTAAACCACATAAAGGCCCCATCACCATTGCTCCAATAAACATTGGAATATCGGCTGCAACAATGACACCCATTGTTGCAACAGCACCTACAACTCCTCCTCTAAACTCGTAAACCATTTTCCCGCCAGTAAAAGCAATAAGTAGAGGAAGTAAATAATGAAGCATTGGATCTACAAAGTCACTAAATAATTTTATACCTGTAGGTACAGCAATTGCAGTTAATAACCCCCAAGCAATAAAAGCACCTAAGTTAGGCAAAACCATATTACTTAGCGAACTACCGACTCTTTGAACTTTAACACGCAAATTTGTATTATTTGCCATAAAACCATCCCCTCTATATTTACGGTTCTATTCTAACTGGTTGTCCTAATTCAATGGATTCTTCGACAGCTTCAACAATCTTAATGGCTCTATGTGCTTGGTTAACACTGATTGGAAATTCTTTATCCTCGATTATATTATTAACAAAAGTAGAAAGTTCTTCTTTTAGAATTCCTGCTTGTTTGCCATATAAGTCAATATTAGTGATTGGATCTGGATATTTTATACTTTCATTTGTGTACACATTAATATTTTGATTAACAATATTAATGTTTAGCACCCCCGATGTGCCTACGATGTCCAATTTAGCATCTAAGTTAACGTGATTTTCAGGTAAAGCCCATGTTGTTTCGTAGCTTCCAATAGCACCAGAAGATAGTTTGAAATTAGTAATAATCGTATCTGGTGTATTATATTTTTTAAGTCTTTTATAAACAGCTGTAGCATAGACTTCAATAATTTTATCTTGTGTAATCCATTCGATAGCTTCTAAGTCATGTACACCTAAGAACTTAATAACGGAAGTTCTTCCTTTTAATCGTTCGCCATTTTCTATTGAGTTATTTCTACGGGCAAATAAATGAATCAGCTCCCCGATAACACCAGATTCAAATTGTTTAGAAGCTTCAAAATAACGAGGATCCCAATGTAAAGTATGACCTACCATTAATCGTACGTTCGATTTTTCATACGCTTTAATAATTTCTTCGGCATCTTCATTTGTATCAGCAAGCGGTTTTTCAATAAAGATATTCACACCTTTTTCTATAGCTTTAAGAGCTATATCTTTGTGTAAATGGTCAGAAGTACAAATTAAAACTGCGTTTAAATCAGGTGAATTTAATAATTCATCTGTATCGAAATACGCTTTTGTATCTAAATTTTCTCCAATTGATGTTGCTAAATTTTTATCTAAATCACATACACCTAATAATTCAACTTGAGGTAATTCAGACAAAATTTTTGCATGTTGCTCTCCCATAAAACCTAAACCAATGACACCAATTTTAAGTTTATTCATAATTGAGCCTCCTAATATATTTTATCTACGATAGATATTGATGATTTTTCTATTGCTTGCTTATACTCTCCCTCATCAACAAAGAGCATAGCTTGATAAATTGTATCTATAATAAAATCTTGAGAAACTTTACTTTCTATTGAGCCACCTTGAAGCAAAATTTCTTTACCTATAGTGAATATGCAATAATCCGCATACTTAGTTAAAGGATTGTTTTCAGAGTTAGTAATAGTAATTATTTTTGCGTTGGCAGATTTAGCTAAAGATGTAGCGTTAACAGTATCTTTCGTTAATCCACTTGAAGAAATTGCAACAACAACATCTTCAGATGTAACAGTTGAACAATTCATTAACTCCATATGATTATCAGAATAATATTCAATATTTTTGCCGATTTTAATAAATTTATTTTGAGCATATTCTGAAGTAATACCTGAAGCAGATGATCCAACAAATAAAATTCTTTTTGCACTTTTTAATAATTCAGCAACTTTTTGGATTGTATTAAAATCTAATTGTTTATATGTTTGTTCAATTGCATTTTGAATATTAAACATAGATTGGTAAATATAACTCTCTAGTTGCCCCATTTCATTTGTATTCTTTATACCTTCTAAATTGAATAAATCTTTAGATAACCCCAGTTTAAAATCACTAAAACTTTTATAATCGAGTTTTTTGCAAAATCTTAATACTGTTGTTTCTCCTACATTAACTTCATGAGAAAGAGTTTTGACTGTTTTATGGACGACACTTTCCATATTATCTAGTACATAATTCCCTACTTTTTGTTCACTCTTTGTTAATTCATGTAGATGTTTTTGAAACTTTAATTTATAACTATCCATAAATTTGCTCCTTATAGATTAAATATCCCTTTTTTATAAAAATGAGGATTTTTGCTCCATTTTAGTCCTTTTTAAAATTGCTTCAATAAATCTTCCAAAGCAATTTCTGACATATTCTTATAAATTTTATTTGCACCTGTGAAATCTAAATGTTCAGTTACTGGATTAGGGAAAATTACCGTTTTTATTCCCGCCTTTTCTGAGGATAAAAGTCCGTTTAAAGAGTCTTCAAATACTAACAATTCTTCTTTATCAATGTTTAGACTTTTTATTGTTTGGTTGAATAAGTCTGGATGCGGTTTTATTCTCTCTACAACATCTGCAGTCACAAAACAATCAAAATACTCAATAATTCCCTTATTAGTCAAATGTTTATTTATCCATTCTTCTTTTGAACTTGTACAAATTGCAAGTTTTAATTCTAAATTTTTAGCTTCCTTAAGATAATCTAGAACACCCTCTCTAAGAGGTTTCTCTGAAACTATATTTTGATGTCTTTCCTGAACTTCTTTAAATACTTGGTCTTCATCTAACTTATTACCTAAGTCTTCTTTTAAAATTTTAAAAAGTATTTCATTATTTGCTCCGACACATTTAACAAAGTCTTTAAGATCCAATTCATAATTATATTTTGATTTTAAAACATCAAAATAAGATTCATACCAAGCTGTTTCTGTATCTAGGATAAGCCCATCAAAATCAAAAATAAGGCCTTTTATCAAATCCATTCCTCCTTCGTAATCGCTTTCATAATACATTATCACTTTTTACAAGTTTGTCAACATATTATACTTTTAGTAATCTTAATAAGTCCAACATACGTGTTTGTATTAAGTAGTAACAGTATACCTCCAATACTTACATCTCTCATAAATAGGAGATTGCTCATGATTAGTATAGTCGTTTGACTTGTTACAAATACTAATGGTTTGGTTAAGAAATTTACTATCCAAATCACAAAAAACTACTAGTCTCAAATAAACTAGTAGCTTTAATTAACAACTTAATTATTTAATAAACAAACTTAAAATCATCACAACAGCAAATCCTACGAAACCTACAATTGTTTCCATAACTGTCCATGTTTTAAGGGTTTGTTTTTCTGTCATTCCAAAGAATCTATTTACTAACCAGAACCCTGAGTCGTTCACGTGCGAAACGGCTGTAGAACCTGCTGCGATAGAAATTGTAATTAATCCTAATACTGGTTGTGACACTGACATATCGGCTATGATAGGTGATACTAATCCTGCTCCTGTAACCATTGCGACTGTTGCTGAACCTTGTGCTACACGAACAAATAACGCTATTAGAAATGCGACCATTACGATTGGTAAGTTAGATTGTGCCATAAACTCACCCATCACCTTACCTACGCCACTGTCTATTAACGTTTGTTTGAACACTCCACCTGCACCAGTAATTAAAATGATAATACCGGCTGGTTCTAAAGCTTTAGTTGCAATCTCCTGAATATCGCTTTTAGTGTAACCTCTTCTAGTTCCTAATAACCAAAATGTTAAAAGTACTGTAATAATTAAAGCGATAAATGGATGTCCAATAAACGTTAGAATATCCTTAGCAAGACCGTCCGGTAAGACTACCCCCGACACAGTGTTAATGAGTATTAGTATTAGCGGAATTAAGATTAGACTTACTACTAAAGCAAAGCTAGGTAAGTCTTTTTCTGATTTTATATCTTTTACTTCTCCATGTAATTTAGCGATATCTGGCATATCTAAGTGTACTTTTTTACTTATAAATGTTCCAAAAATAGGCCCCGCTAAAATCATAGCAGGAATACCGGCTATAATACCAAATAGAATAACCCATCCCAAATCTACTCCTAGCATTTTTGCTACTGTTATAGGACCAGGCGTTGGAGGTACGAATGCATGTGTAACTGCCAACCCAGCTAATAAAGGAATACCATAGAATAAAATTGGCTTTTTAGCTTTCTGGGCTAAACTATAGACGATAGGAATTAATATCACTAATGCGACATCTAAAAATACCGGAATGGAAACAATGAAACCTGTTATACCTAGTGCCCATTGTGCTTTATTTTCTCCAAATTTATTAACCATCGTTAAAGCTAACCTTTCTGCACCACCAGAGACTTTTAATACTTCTCCGAACATAGCGCCGAGGCCAACTACTACAGCTATAAAGCCTAATGTTCCTCCCATTCCTTCTTCAACAGTTTCTACAATTTTGTTCAAGTTCATACCTGAAGCTAGTCCAATAAGAATACTAGAAATTAAAAGAGCAACAAACGCCTGCATTTTTGAGACCATTACTAAATATAGTAATAATCCTATACCTAGTATTGTGATTAATATCAACCATAAATCACCATTCATTTTACCCCTCCTCATTTATGCTATCTCTTTTTATAAATGATTCTCCCATCTTTTATTGTTTATTTTTATATAGAAATAAGCTAGTCCCATATACTTAATATGGAACTATCTTAAAATAAAAATTTAATAATTTTTAGCTTGTTCAACTGTATATAATCCATTTACTTTGCTTAAATTTTATTCAACTTCACCTGTTGATGGGTTAAATTGTTTAATTGATTGTTTTCTTAGCTGATCTTTTTCTTCGTCGCTAATATCATAGTTGTTGTTATACAATGTTGCTTCAAAGCTTCCATACATAGGATTTGGGAATATAATGTATTTCTTACCGAAATCATCTTTATGTTCTTGAATGAATTTTTCACGTTCTTTAGCAGTTGGTTTTTCAGGGTCACCGAAGTCTAAAATGTTATCTCCAAATAACATCACAAGTTTATGATCTTTTTCCACTTGTTTTCTACGTGGTTCTTTACTCTTATCATCTTTGCCTTTTAACATGATATGATTATCAGTTGCTTGTGGAATACCTTGTTCTTTTAAGTTTCTTTTAGTTGCTTCGAAGTCTTTATCTTCATCTCTGTCAGTTATGTAGTAAATGTCTACACCTTTTTTATCTGCATATTCTAAGAAAGATTTAGCACCGTATACTGGTTTTGCTTTTGCTGCTTCTATCCATTCATGCCAACCTTCTGGATGCTCTTTGTTGTTTAATGTCGCATATCCTTGATAAGGCGAATTATCTAAAACTGTTTCATCTAAATCAAGTGCGATAGCAAGTTTTTCTTTCCCATCATTCTTCTTAATTTCTTTATCCAGTTGCACTTTAGCACTATTGTACCCCTGTAAATATAGAGCTTTAGCTTCTACTGAATTTTGATACCATGAAACAGCCATGATATTCTCAGAACCAAGATCGGTTTGTTGCTGCTGTTTCTCCTGTTCCATCGTTGGTGCACCTGATCCGCTTGCATTCGCTACAGGTGAGTATGTAGAGAGTGGTGCTGAAACTGTGAAAGCTCCCGTTAATAAAGCCGTTACAACATATTTCGAAAACTTATTCATGTGCTCACTCCTTTAAAATTTAATTTCCAATACAATTTAAATGATATAACAAATTAAACGAAATGTGAATAGTTACAATATTGTGAATTATATAATTTTCAGTTATTTAACATGAATGATTATTTAATTTTTTAAAGAACTTAAATATAAAGAAGTTTTTTTACACTGAAACCTTTATACTGTATTTAATATCTTTGATTGGGGGTTATGTTGTGAAGCGCACGAATTTACAAACATATATCATGACAATGTGTGGTGCGGGTTTATGGGGAACTATTGGATTATTTGTTAATCCTTTATACAAAGAAGGGTTTACTGCATGGGAAGTCGTGGCTATTCGAGGTGTATTCACATTTGTGTTTTTGTTTATTTTTATGTTGATACGATATCCTCATCTCTTAAAAACAAATTTAAAAGATCATATTAACTTTGCATGTGCAGGTATTTTAAGTACAGCGTTGTTTAATTATTTTTACTTTGAAGTTTTTTCTCAATCAACACTTTCTTTAGCGGTCACACTTTTATATACAGGGCCAATTTTTGTCACGATTTTAAGTAGAATATTTTTCAAAGAAGCATTTACTATTAAAAAGATATTAGCATTAATCATAGCTGTCTTTGGTTGTAGTTTTGTTGTTGGATTTTTACCAAGTGGTGATATAGAAGTTTCTATAAGTGTACTCATACTTGGACTGTTATCAGGGTTTTGTTTCGCACTGTACACTATTTTCAGCAAACCTATCACACGTAAATATTCAGCATTAACAATCACAACTTATAATTTCTTATATACTGCTATTTTCATGCTTATCTTTAGTGATATCACAACAAAAGCCAATCAATTTACTAAAATAGAAGTACTAACTCCGTCAATAGCATTGTCACTAATCGCTACTGTTCTAGCATACCTATTATATACATCTGGTCTAAAAAACCTAGAAGCAAGCACAGCCTCCATTTTATCAACGATGGAACCAATTATAGCGATACTATCTGGCGTAATTTTCTTAGGTGATGTATTAAATATATGGCAAATTATAGGTATATTATTAGTTATCACCTCAGCAGCAATCATAGGTAATTTAAACTTAAAAATAAGACGAAAAAACTCAAAAAATAAAGTAATATGAAATAAGGGTTAAGACAAAAATAAATGTCTTAGCCCTTTACTTATTGAATTAACTTCAACGTTGACTCACGTAACACAACCCTTGATGCTTACGCTATTTCATTGCCTATTTCCCATCTTTCATATCTTTCAGCATTTCTTCAGTTGTAATTTTTGCGCTTGTAAGTACGATTGGTACGCCAGCGCCTGGGTGTACGCTTGCGCCTGCGAAGTATAAGTTAGCATATTCTCTACTTACATTGGGTGGTCTATAATAATTACTTTGTGCCAATGTTGGCATTAAACCGAATGCTGATCCGAATTTAGCATTGTATTTATCTTTGAAATCTTCTGGCGTAAATATCATTTCTGTCACTATATGTTCTTCTATGCTGTTTAATGATTTTACAGTTGATAACTTTTTATAAATGATATTTTTCACTTGTTCGATGGATTTCTCATCTGACCAATCGACTTTCCCCGTTTTTAATTCTGAAACAGGCATTAATACATATACACCTGTTTTTCCTTCTGGTGCTAATGTTTCATCTTCTACGCTAGGAGCATATACGTAAATGAATGGATCTTCTGATAGTTCCCCTTCGAAAATCTCTTCAATGTTATTGCTAAAATCTTCTGAGAAAACAATATTATGTATCAAAAGTTCATCTGTTAAGTCTTTGTCTAAACCTAAATACATTAAAAATGCTGAACAGGAATATTCCATATTATTAATTTTTTCAGTAGTATATTTTTTAGGCTGGTTTTCTTTTTTTATTAATTCTGATTTAGCATAAGGAAAATCTGCCGTGCATAATATTTTGTCATATTTTTCAATTTTACCATTTATTTTTAGACCTTCCGCACGCTTAAACCTTTGATCAATTATGATTTCATCAACGCTTGAATTCGTATAAATTTGAGTGCCTAATTCTCGATTTAACTGTTCAAGTGCATTTACAAAACTATACATGCCACCTTTGATAAAGTGAACTCCAAACATAAGCTCAATCATAGGTATAATTGAATATAAAGAGGGGCTACGTTTTGGATCTATACCAATATACAACGTTTGAAATGCTAATAACTTTTGAATTTTTTCATTATCTACATATTTTGCAATAAGCTTATCAGCAGTATCGAGTGTTTTTAATTTCGAGCCTTGGTACAAAGTAAATGGATTATAGAAATCTGTTGGCTTTCTAAAAGCACGCTCCAAAAAGTATTTTCGAGCAATTTCGTATCTTTTGTATATGTCAGTTAGAAAAGACATGAAGCCATGTGTGGAACCAGGTTCAATACCTTCTAACATGTCTTTTAGTTGAGCTAAATCCGTCGGAACTCTTACTTTATCATCCTCACTAAAATAGACATCATAAATGTAAGGTAACTGTTTAATTTCTAAGTATTCATCCATGTCTCTATTTGCGTAACTGAATACATCACGATATATTTCAGGCATCATGACAATAGTTGGACCCATATCAAACGTAAATCCATCTTGTTTGATTTGGTTCATTCTACCACCAACTTGCTCTCCTTTTTCATATAGATCAACTTGATGTCCGTTTGCAGATAACCTTGCTGCAGCAGCCAAGCCTGAAACGCCTCCACCTACAATTCCAATCTTCATGGTGTTCCCCTCCTTTTATATTTTGACATAATTTCATTATATATTGATATCTTTCTCACTTTATTTACATAAACTTTTGTATGCAAAGTGTAATTCGATTTTCTTACTTCTTCTAAAATTTCAAAATAAGCACGAGCAGCCAATTCAATAATATATTGGACATCTTCATCAAAATCTTTAATTCTATTCAAAGCTTTTTCATACAGTAGACGTGCTTCATAAGCATAACTCTCCCATAGATTGATATAGGATTTTGTAACACCATGTTGATAAATGTCTGATAGTTTTATTTCATATTGATTTAACTTCTCTTCACTTATATAAACTCGATTTTCTTTAAAATCTTCCCCAACATCTCTTAATATATTAGTGATTTGCATTGCTTTACCTAAATCAATACCAGCTTCTCTTGCTGATGAATAATTACTATGATTTTTCGAAGCTAATATAGGTATCAATAGTTCTCCAACTGTACCCGCAACACCGTAGCAATAATTAAAGAACTGTTCTTCCGTCTTAATTTGACGTAATTCTAAATCATTTTTAACATATTGGATTAATGTTAAGAGAGGTTGATGTGGTATAGCATAATGTTTCAGTGTGTCTTTAAATGCTCTCATAATAGCAACATTACTTTCAAAATCTTTAGATTCATCGTTATAAATATCATCTAAATCGGATTCTATTTTTAATAACTGGTTTAAGTCTTGATCTCTATCAATACTATCGTCTATGATGCGACAAACCGCATAAACAGTCCAAACTGCTCTTTTTTTATCTATTTTTAAAAAATCAAAAGCATAAGAAAAAGTTTTTGAGTGGGTCTTCATAATGTTATGACAATAATTATAGTCTTTATCTAACTGTTTCATTCCTTCTCACCCCTAGATTCCAATTTAGCATTCAAATCTATTTTTCTATCTTTCCATTTAACTGTTTTAAACACATGTATATCCATCCATGATTTTGCGTGAATGATGACAAAGCATAATGAAAAAACAGGATGTAATAGTGATATTACTTTATTAAAATTCCCTACTCTTTTAATTAAAATTAGAAATTGTAACGCGTAACTTCCATACATTATTAACGATATTATCAGAGCTTTCATACTTTTCTTTAACCCAAATATTATGAGTAAGACAGATGTAATTGATCCAAATAACCAACTCATCGTCATAAACATCACACTTCGTTTCGTGATAGATGAACCTGAAGCAAAATGTTTAGACCATCCATTGACTAAGCTTGATAATCCTTCTGGATACATTCTAAAGTTAACGATATTTGCTCCTTCATATATTTCCACAGGTAAGCCTAACTTGTCATAAGCTTTGCTAATTGCAAAACCTTCTATAATAGCTCCTTGTACGTTGAGATGGCCTTCAGTTGTTAAATAATCTTGTTTATTTGTAAATACAACTGGTCCAAAAGCTCCTATATTTTTATTGTTGTGATGCTTATATGAAAATGCGTTCATACCGACTAATGTAAATAAATTAAAGATAGCTGATAAATTTTCATATTTATTCTTAATCATATGGTATAATAGATAATAGGCCTTTACATGACTGCTTCTCATATTGTCCGTATATACGTGACAAACTTTCTTTTGCTGTCAATTCAATGTCAGCATCTATAAAAAGTAAAAATGAATGACTAGCTTGTAATGCTCCTTGCCAACATGCATTAGATTTACCTTTATATTTAGAGTGCCCGCTCACTTTTATTACCTTGGCACCACATGCTTCAGCGACTCCAAGAGTATCATCAGTAGAGTCATCATCAACGACTATTACTTCAGTCTTTGTATTGTTTGCATTGATAGATTTTAATAACTTCGGAAGATTAGATTGTTCATTTCGAGCAGGTATAATAATACTAATTGGCGGTGTTTCTGCTGTCATTTGGTTAACATCAATCAATCTTCTGTAAAGGAACATCAACTTGCCGCTAATCATCGACCAAATAACAATCATTAATGAAATAAAATAGTTTATTCCGATCATTTAATCACTGCTTTCTTTCTTTTGAATCAGCATATCTGCAACTTGCATTCCACTTAAAGTAACCATTGGCATACCTGCTCCAGGGTTAACTGTTCCACCAACAAAGTATAAATTATTAACGTATTTACTATGTTTAGGAAATTTAAAACCTTTATTTTTCTTACGATCAGATACTACTCCGTATATAGCCCCTTTATGCGAACCGTACGTTGAAGCAATTCTATTGGGCGTCCAGATATCTTCATATACGATATGTTTCCTTAAATCTGTTAAACCCATATTTTCTAACTTATCCAGAATTAACTCATAGAATGCTTTGTATTGTGCTTCAGTAAAAGGTTTATCTTGTATATAAGGTATATGCGGTAAAATTTTTATATTTTCGTACCCATTAGTTGCTTGAGTAGCGTCCGTTTTATTAGGATTTACAACATAAATCGTTGGATCTTGAGGTAATTGATATTTATGAAAAACTTCGTCATAGTTCCTTTTAGAATTCGATGAAAAGAAAAAGTTATGATGCTTTAATTGAGGATACAGTTTATTCACGCCTAAATGGATAACATAACCTGAGCTAGCAGGTTCGTACTTTTTTTCTAATTTATCTATTTTGTTTTGTTCGAAATTTAATAATTTTTGATATAAAGGCAATACTTCCATATTTGAAATAAAGTAATCAGCATAAATTGTTGGACCGTTTTCTAAAGTGATAGATTCAATATCTTTAGAATCATTCAAATGCATATCAATCACTTTCTCTCCTAAATGAATATTCACGCCTGATTCTTCTGCAAGTTGTTTCATCGCATCTACTAATTTGTGAATACCACCTTCTACGTACCATAAGCCTTCTTCAAACTGCATTTGAGGTAAAAGTGTTAAAACTGCTGGGGCATCATAGGAAGAAGACCCAACATATTTAATGAAATAACCAAGAATTTCTCTTAAATATTCATTAGTAATCCTCTTGTTAATGGCTTGTTGCATCGTATGAAAATAATCGAATTTCTTTAAAGCTTCAAAAGGACCATGATATTTAACAATAGAAGTTAAACTATCTAAACCCTCATTAAAGTAGCCTTTTTCTGCAATATCATGAATGCTTTTCGCATAATTCATAAAATTGTTGAGTTCTTTTGCATCTTTTTCATTTACCATTTCATTATTTTTTAAAATATCTTCTATTTGATCATAAAAATCTAAAACCGTGCCATCTGAAAAGAAATTTCTAATTTGTAAATCAAGCTTTTTAATAGTGACATAATCTTCTAAATTACGGTTACTATAATTAAAAAGTCGCTTAAATATTTTAGGCATCGTTAAAATAGAAGGCCCTAAATCAAATCCAAAGTCTTCAACATCTAAGCGATTTACTTTCCCACCAATATGATTATTTTGTTCATATAAATCTACTGTATAGCCTTCTTGAGCCATTCTAATGGCAGCAGAAATACCACCTAAGCCACCTCCAATGACAACTATATTTTTATTCATTGTGTTTCCCTTTTCTTTCAACGAACTTTTTATAATAAAACCTTTCTAATTTCGGCCTATTATAACGTTGGACAATGATAATAGGTACATTAGAAACAATTGCGTATACAATATTTATAAATTTAACTTTTCTAGATGATTTCAAGAATACTAAAGCTGGCAACATAGATAACAGATGTATAAATTCAGCCCTTCTCGTTTCTAAAATAAAATCATTGATGTACTGTTCAGATTCTAATTCTTCTATAGTCTTTTTACTTTTAATTGCGTGATTCATTTTGTGTCCATCTGGAAGTAATTTCTTCCAAGATTTCACTTTAAATAACTTTTCCCATAGCCTTCCTTCTGATTCTATTGGCCATGATTTAAATAAAAAATGATATTTTTCAAAGTAACGTTTATCTATTAAAGTACCCAATGTAGAAATAATCATTTGTACAACAAACCAGTACACAGAAATGGATAGTATTAGCCTTTTCATTATTTATTCTCCTAATGAGTTTTATATTAATTTAAAATTCGTTTGTGATTAAAAAAAGCGAGTCAGGACTTTAATCCCTCTAACTCGCTTTCATGGTGAATAACTTGGCAAGAGCTCTAATCTCTTGTTTAAATAGTCCCCTATATATACTTATGTAAACTATTATTAAATAAAATTATTATTTAAAATATAACTTAAAAAATAATTTGAAAAACATTGGTTATAAATAGAAAATATTTTAAATATTTATATAAAATAAAAACATCAAACCGTTACTTTTAACTAACAGCTTGATGTTTTTAACTCTTGTATTTTAGAACTTTTCTTGTGGACGGAAGCTTTCTATATAAGCTTCATCTTCTGAATAAGAAACATTTGTAGGTCCAACTTTATCCATATCAACAATAATAAAAGCAGGTTTATTAAGTTGTAGTGCGTACTCGAAAGTTTTATGGAATTCGTCTATATTTTCAACTACTTCTGCATGTATACCTACAGACTCACTTAGCATTTTAAAGTCTGGTGTATGAAGATCCACACCTTCGTTATAATCATAAGCTGCACTTTGTAAATAACGTAAAATACCGTAGCCACCATCTTTAAATAGCAAAGTGATAACTGGTAAATCTTGTTCAGCAAGTGTAGCTAATTCTCCAGCATTGACCATAAATCCTCCGTCACCAGCCATATTAACTACGCGACGTTGTTTTGTGCCCATTTGTGCACCGATAGCTAATGGCAAACCTTGTCCAATACCACCGCCTACTGTATAAACTGATGTGCGAGGTTTCGTAAATTGAATTAAATGATTGCCCCACCAGTATGCTGGCACGGTGACATCTCTTACGACAACATCATCATCTGCAAGCAATTGATTCATACTTTCAGCAATTTGGTTGTAAGGTGAAACATCATCGCTTAATGCTTTATACATCTGAGCTTTAATATTAGCAATTTGTTTAACATAACTTTCATCAATTTGTACATGCTTTGATTTAAGTGCATGATTTAATGATTCTAAAACTGTGTTTGCATCCCCAATGATTGATTTAGATGCAATATAGTTCTTATTGATGTGTTCTGGGTTTGAATTAATATCAATATGTGTTTGCGGTAATTCGAGCTTCCAATTCAGCGTATCTTCACCACGCAAATGCGTTCCTATTGTAATTAAAACATCTGATTCTTTCAATAATTTCGTAACTTCAGGATGTACTGAATTATTTGCTAAACATAGATCTGAAGTTTCTGGATATGCACCTTTACCTGATTCGCTCGTAATCACTGCAGCCTGCAATTTATTTACAAGGTGTTGTAAAGCGTCTGTCGCACCTGCTTTAATTACACCGCCACCTACCCAAATGAATGGTTTTTTCGCATTTACAATCATTTCTATAACTTCTTCAGGTATAACAATATCTTGTTGTTCAACTTGAGTAGTTGTTTCTATTACTTCAAGCTTCGGCAGTTTCACATGTTGTAAATTCGTAGGAATAATTGCTGTAATTGGTCCCGTTGGGGTATTTTGTGCTTCTTTTATAGCATGAGACATAAAGTCATGAATTTGATATGGTGAATCTAATTGATAAGCAGCTTTACTTGCAGCTTCCATCATGCCTAACTCATCTTTACATTCATGAATGTAACGCTTATGTTTACCGATATAGTTTGAATCAATCTCACCCGTAATATGTAAAAGCGGTGTTTCTGCATTCCAAGATTCTGTTAAAGATCCCGCACCATTTCCAGCACCTGCACCAGTACTTGTTAGCACTACACCCATTTTTCCACTCGTACGTGCATAACCATCTGCCATATTTACAGCACCACTTTCACCACGCGCTGTAACAAGCTTGATGCGCCCATCTTGGGCAATCGCATTATAAATCGGCATATTATGTATACTGACAATCCCAAAAATTGTATCGACATCTGCCTCTATTAATTTATCTACTATGACATTTGCAACTGTATAATCAATTTTATTATTCATATTAATAACCCCTTTTATAAAATAATTAATAAAATCTAAAAGCTAGTAATCGAACTGACTATATTATGGTAACACTGTTTATTATTAATTCAACTTTCCATACTTTTATTTTTGTAGCATTATACAAATAATATTTTTAAAATGTATTATATCAACTCATTTCACATATATATCAGTATTTTGAACTTATATGTGATTTTGTGCAATTTGCTAAAAAAACTAATTTTATCTAGTATTATAGTGAACAACATTTTGGGAGGTTGCAAATATGGGACGATTACAAATGTATATAGATGGAAATTGGCGAGATGGTTTAAAAACTAGAGAAATTATAAATCCAGCGACAAGTGAAGTACTTGCGCAAGTTGCAGAAGGGAAACGTCAAGATGCTAAAGATGGGATTAAAGCTGCAAGGCAAGCGTTTGATTCTTCAAATTGGTCGGAGTTAGATGTGGAGATACGCGCAAATTATTTAGAAAAAATTGCCGATCAAATTGAAGCGCATGAAGATGAACTTGCTAAAATAGAAACTTTAAATAATGGAAAAACTTTAGCAGAATCCCGTTATGATGTCCAAGATTCAGCAAGTTGCTTTAGATATTATAGTGAATTAATTCAGAATGAAACACAGGAACAAACAATTGATAATGACGAAACAGAAAGCTTCATTGTTCACGAACCTGTTGGAGTAGTGAGTTTAATTGTGCCTTGGAACTTCCCTCTTTTAATGGCTGTTTGGAAAATCGCACCTGCACTCGCAGCAGGTAATACGATTGTCGTAAAGCCAGCAGAAAGCACACCAATGACATTACATCGTTTATTTGAAATATTTGAATCGGTTAGTCTACCGGACGGTGTTGCAAACTTGATTATGGGCGATGGCGTAATTATAGGAGATGAAATGACATCTAATGATGATGTGGATATGATTTCATTTACTGGAAGCACAAAGACTGGCCAACATATTATGAGAAACGCTACAACTACACTTAAAAATGTATCTTTAGAACTTGGTGGTAAATCACCTAATATCATATTTGAAGATACAAATATTGATGCAGCGGTAGATATAGCGCTATACGGTATTTATATGGGTGCTGGACAAGTATGTACATCAGGTTCACGTATTTTATTACATGAAAATATTTATGATGTATTCGTAGAAAAGTTTACTGAGCGCGCAAGCAAAATTAAGGTAGGACCAGGTATGGATGAAAATTCAGAAATGGGTGCAATTACTAATAAAGTTCAATATGAAAAGATATTAAATTATATTAATATCGGACAAAATGAAGGTGCCAAACTATTATGTGGAGGTTATCCATTAACAGAAGATGAACATCAAAATGGATACTTCATCGCTCCTACAGCATTTGGTGATACTACACCAGAAATGCGTATAGTCCAAGAAGAAATTTTCGGACCGGTCGCTGTATTCCAAAAATTCAAAACTGAAGCTGAAGCAATACAACTTGCCAATAATACAAAATACGGATTAGCAGGCGCTGTGTTCACAGACGATCAAGAGCGCGCCCTTCGTGTTATTCGTAAAGTAAAAGCAGGTATCACGTGGGTTAATGATTACCATACTGCTTTCAATGAAAATCCTTGGGGTGGCTATAAACATTCTGGTATAGGCCGAGGGTTAGGTACTTACGGTTTAGAATCTTTCCAAGAAGTAAAACAAATCAATATTAGTAAGCAATTAAATAAAATAAATTGGTTTAGCGAGTAATTAATAAAATACAATTTCAAATAGCCTCTTTCAAAGTAGACATTAAAACTTCATTCTTTGAAAGGGGCTTTTTCTATTGAAAATCGCAAATATAAAATAGAAAGATATTCTATTTTAATATATTGATATACCTATTAATATCACTTTTAGAGCTATATGAGACCAGATAAATATAGTGATATAGTAAAATTATTATTGAATTGATTTTGAACATGGGTTATGATAACGGTATTGATTATTATAGTACATGGCGTGTACTAATAGATAAGGAGTTGTGCTTTTGAAAAAACCATTTGAAATTTTTATAGAAGACATTAAAAATATAAGACGTGTGCCGTTTGTAATTATATTATTATTAGGGCTTTCAATTTTGCCATCATTCTATGCTTGGTTTAATTTAAGTTCTACATGGGACCCTTACAACAATACTGAAGGTATTAAAATTGCGGTCGTAAACGAGGATAAAGGTGCCAAAGTTGAAGGGAAAGATATTAACGTAGGTGACCAATTAGTTAAACAGTTAAAGAAAAACGATAAGTTCGGATGGGAATTTGTAAATCGTAAAAAGGCTGACAATGGTGTCGAAAAAGGTGATTATTATGCCTCTATATATTTACATAAGACTTTTTCTGAAGAAGTCACAAGTATATATAATAAAAAACCAAAGAAAGCAGTCATCGATTACAAAGTAAACGAGAAATTAAATGCTATTGCACCTAAAATGACAAACGCTGGTGCATCTTCAATTGTAGATTCTTTAAATAAAGAATTTGGCGAGAATGCTACGCAAGCATTATTAAAAGAAGCGAATCAAGTCGGTTTAGACATTGAAAATGAATTACCTACTATGAGTAAAATTAAAAATGCTGTATTTACCGCTGAAGATAATCTTCCTAAAATAGAAGAATTTAAAGAAAAGGTAATAGAAATTGACGAACATCAAGATGACATAACGCATTATAAAGATGAATTCGAAGCGCTTGGTAATTACAAAGGCGATATTAATGAAGGTGTAGACAAGATTAATGAAGTAAACAGTAAAATGGGTGAGATTAACCAAGCTGCTAAATTAATTACTGCGCTTAATGCTAAAATGCCTGAAATTGAAAGTGCATTAGCAAAAGCTAATAAAGTACAAGAGCAATTTCCCAAAATAAATAAAGGTCTTCCTCAAGGTATTGAAGCATCTGAAAAAGCATTAACGGCTATCAATAAAGCAGAACAATACTTGCCTGAATTAAATAATAAATTGGATAAGTATGAAGCAGATGCTAAAAAAGCTCAGGAAAAAACTGAAAAAGCTAACGAAAAATTGAAATCAGAAGAAGAAAAAGATAATAAAGATAACAAAGAACAATCAGATCCAAATAAAGAAGAACCTAAAGATAATCAAAATAAAGAGCAACAAGATAGTAATAAAGAAAACCAAGATAATAACAAAGAAGAAAATAAAACTGAAGAACAACCTAAAGAGCAATCAGAAGAACAAAGCGAAGAAGATAATAACACTGATCAAAGTGCTGAGGAACAAGAAAATAATAAAGAAAAATCAGACGCTTCAAAAGAAGAAACAGAATCAACTGAAGAGAATGAAAATGGAAATGATATCGTAACAACTCAACAAGCTTACGATGAAGATGGAGAAAACGCTAATAAAGAAGACAATCCAGACAACAATCAATCTTCTAAAGAAGTATTAAATGATCAAGAATTAAAAGAAATGAAATCAGCACTTAGCGAATCATTAACAGCGCTAGCAGACTACAGCAATGAACAAGCAACAATGAATAAAAAAGATTTAGAAAGTATGCAGTCAATCAATCAAAGTATATTGATGAGTCAAGACAGCAAACAACTTGCAGATACTGTGAAAAATAATCAATCACGATTAAAACAAGGTGTAGAATTTAATAATTCAATGATTGATATTTTAAATGAACTTAAGAAATCTGAAGGTATTGATACTTCAAAAGCAATTTCACAATTTGAATCAGCTAACAAAGATTTACAAAGTGTAATTAATGGCCAAAGCAACCTTATTAACGCTTTAAATGACGGTAAATCTGGAAAAGAAGAAGTATTGGCATTAGATAAATTAATAGATTCTAATTTACTATCTTTAGATAATTTAATGAAATATACGAGCAGTGATTTTAAAACTACCTTAATGGAAGGCGTCAATCAAATTGATCAAGCGTTAAATAAAGGTATCGACGATATCTCTACTATCAGAAGTTCAATGAACATGATAGAAAATGTCATTCAAACTGGAAAAAGCTCATTACAAAATGGGCACGATTTATTAGTAAGCATTAATAATGAATTACCAGAACTTGAAAGAAAGTTTAATAACATTAATGAAGTTGCACAGACAAACTTCCCTAAATTTAAAGAACAAGTAGGTAAAGGTGCTTATTACGTTGAAAATGAACTGCCAAACGTTCAATCAGAAGTAGAAAATTTAGCACAGTTTTCAAATAATGATTTACCAGCAATGATTGATAAATACGATCGCGCTGTTCAATTAGTAGATGACAACTTGCCAGAAGCACAAAAAGAAATTCATGACTTAGCAGAATTTGCACGAAATGATTTACCAGGTATTGAAAAAGATATTAAGAAAGCTGCGAACAAAGTTAGAGAAATAGATGAAGATGATACTGTTCATGAACTTATAAAATTATTGAAAAATGATTTGAAGAAACAAGCAGATATTATCGCACATCCAATAGAATTAAAAGAAGAATCGTTATTTAGTGTTCCTAACTACGGAACAGCTAGTACACCTTTCTATACATCTTTAGCTATTTGGGTAGGTGCTTTACTATTATCTAACTTATTAACGACAGATATTAAAAATCCAGAAATTAAGAATAAGTATTCATTAAGACAAACATTCGTTGGAAAGAGCTTTATATTCATAATTATAGGTGTTATGCAATCAATCATCGTGTCACTAGGAGATATGTTTATCTTAGGCGCTGCTATTGATAATAGACTATTATTTATATTACTATCTGTACTCGTTTCGATAGTATTTATCAGCATAGTATATACATTAGTATCTCTATTCGGTAACGTTGGTAAAGCTTTAGCAATCGTTATAATGGTATTACAAATTGCAGGTGGCGGTGGAACATTCCCTATACAAGTTACACCAAAATTCTTCCAGGCAATACACCCATTCTTACCATTTACTTATGCTGTAGATGCATTAAGAGAAGCGGTTGGTGGTGTGGTACCAGAAATTTTAATTTATAATATAATATTCCTAGTATTATTTGGAGTCGTTATATTCACAATAGGATTTATCGTTAAACCGATACTGGATCCATGGAAAAACAAAACAAGTAAACGCGCTGAAGATAGTTATTTAATGGAATAACTTCATGTAGCAAAATTAGTCGCCCAATCCGTAGAAATTAACTACTGGATTGGGCGATTTTATTTATAATATTAATCTTGAAAGTGCATGCTTGCCTAGGGGTATCATTCGAGCCTGTAGTCTCTCACTCATACTATTCCCCCAGGCGTCAGCACTTTCTAAAACCACTAAAAAACAGCTACTTCCTAATATATAGAAAGTAGCTGTTTTGTATATTGATGTCGTTCTTCGTTAAATAGTTGTTCTATTTTAAAGTCGTCTAGTATTTCTCCTTCTTTCATAACGATAATACGATCTACGAATTGATTTAAGAAGACTATGTCGTGTGAAATCATAAGCATGCCTTTATTTGTTTGTTCGTAATAGGCTTTTAGAACTTTAATCATTCTTTGTTCTGCTATTACATTTAGGCTTGCTGTAATTTCATCGCATACTAGCATGTCTGGTTCTAACATTAATGTGCGTATTGTATTAAATCTTTGTAATTGGCCACCGCTAAGTTCGTCTGGAAATCGCTCTAATAGTTTTTCGTCTAATTGCATATATTTCATCAACTTTTCTAGACGTTCACGAACTGTTTCTGATTGGATGTTTTTATAGTATCTTATAGGTTCTTCTAGTGATGTTTTAATTTTAAATTTTGGATTAAAACTATTATATGCGTGTTGGAATATTGGCAACATACTTAAACCATTTGTTGAATAATCACCTTGATAATTTTTTAATAGTCCTAACATTATATGTGCTAATGTTGTCTTACCAGAACCACTTTCACCTACTAAAACGTTAACTTTACTTTTACGTAACGCCAAATCAAGATGTTGTACAAGTGATACTCCAGCACTATCTTTTATTGTTAAGTTAGATATTTCTAAAATGTTAACCATCGGCATCATGCTGACATACAGTCACGCCTATACAAGCAATCAGCTGTTTCTCCCCACCAGAGAGGTTGAAAATATCACGGTCTAATAGCCTTTGAAGGTGAGACGATTCCGTAACATCTTGAATACGTTGTTTAATTTTTGAAGGGGGCATCTCATAATTTTCAGCTTCAAACGCAAGTTCACTTGTCGTGTTTAAACAGAAAAATTGTGACCTTGGGTTTTGAAAGACTGAACCACTATGACGAGCAATATCGTAAATGGTTTCTTCTTGAATATTGTCGCCATTAATAAGTGCTTCACCATCTATCTCACCCTTAAAAAAATGAGGTATTAAGCCATTAAATAAACGTGTGACCGTAGTCTTACCGCAACCTGAAGGGCCTGTTAAACAGACAACTTCACCTTTTTTAATGTTTAAATTAATATCCCGGATACCTTGATCACCATTTTCATAAGTAAATGAAATGTTTTTTAATTGGTTCATATGTATAACCTCACAATAGATAATAAAAAATTGTTAAAACGACTGCTAAAACTAGTATAGATACGTCATACCATTTGAGCCTTAACTGTATAATTGCCGTTTTCGGACGTGTAATATTTAACCCTTTGGTTACCGAAGCAATCGTAAGCTCATCAGCAATTTTAATCACACTGTTTAAGACAGGAACCATTCTATACTCTATGTATGTAATCGGCCTATCGAGTGTATTACGCAAAGATATGTTACGCATTCTCATCGCATCATCAATATATGAAGACTCTTCTTTAATAGTAGGCAAAAAGCGAAACATGACAGCAATAGGGATTGTTATTTTGCGTGAACACTTAAGCCTCTCAAGACCTTCGATTAATTCTTCTACTTGCGTCGTGTTTAAAAAATAATACCCCATCACAACAGTTGGCATAAAACGTGTAACAATACCTGCTGGAACAAAAATTAATATATCGTATAACTGACTTTCTCCTCTTATAAGAATAGCTTCGGCATACCACCCTAAAAATATAATTAAGCAAAACACAGTACCTTTAACAATTTCTTTATTAGCTACAACTAACAAACTAGGAATAAGCAAGATAACTAATCTCGCATAGATACTGTTTCCCGTAATGTTTCCTGTAATCGCAATAAAAGATATAATAATCATTAAAAAAAGGTTGGTACGAGGGTCTACTGTAAAGAAAACTTGTTTTTTGTTCATTTATATCATCACCGCACGTATAAAATATATTGCAATCAGTAGTTAACCCACCCATAAAATCATCCATAATCTAAGACAAAATAAAAAAATAATTTATACCTTAATAAATCGTAATCATTACGTTTATATTATCACGATAATTACTAGTAATGTCAAGGTCATTAGTAAATTAATGGTTATCTCCACTTATTTGCTTAAATGAGTATTAGAATTTAAAATTGAATTAAGTATAAGAAATGAATTCAAATTTTTAATGGAGTGATATAAGTATGAATCGTAATATTGAACAGTTAAAAGACATCATTGATGCTTCTAACAAAATTACATTTTTTACAGGCGCGGGTATATCTGTAGCAAGTGGTATTCCTGACTTTCGTTCTATAGGCGGTTTATACGACGAAATTTCAGAAAAAGGTTACTCACCTGAATATTTATTAAGTGATGATTATTTAAAAAATAATCCAGAGGGTTTTATTAATTTTTGCCATCAGTACTTACTATTTGCTGATAAAAAACCTAATATCGTTCATGATTGGATAGCACAACTTGAAGAAGATGGTCGTTCATTAGGTGTAATAACTCAAAATATTGATGGTCTTCATTCGGATGCTGGTAGTGTAAATACAGACGAACTACACGGTACTTTAAACCTGTTTTATTGTACGCAATGCGACCAACAATATTCGAAAGCTCATGTTATAGATAATGATTTACGACATTGTGAAAATTGTGGCAGCCCAATTAGACCTGACATTGTTCTTTATGGGGAAATGTTAGACCAAGGCACTATATTTAATGCACTTCATAAAATAAAAGAAGCAGAAACGTTAGTCGTCTTAGGTTCTTCACTCGTCGTTCAACCAGCAGCAGGACTTATTTCGAATTTTGAAGGACAAAACCTTATCATTATTAACAAAGAGGCTACCCCTTATGATAGTGATGCCAATTTAGTTATTAATGAAGACATGGTATCAGTCATTAAAAAACTTAAAAATATAGAGTAAATCATATAGTATGATTTATAATTAATATTTCAATACAAAAATTCCTTATCAATAATTGATAAGGAATTTTTTCGTGTATTAGTTCTATAATCTACTATTCATCAGTTCTATATATTAATTTTGAATATTATAAAAAAAGTAATCATATTATATAATTATTACACTTTATTAACTCGAAGGAACAAAGCAATTACAAGTGTTTATTTCACTCTATACCCATGATAAATTTGTATCAGTTATTTTAAGAAAGGGAAGGTTTAAACATAATGAAGAAATTATTAACAAGCTCTATAGCAACTATAGGGATACTAACAATGGGAATATCACAATATGAAGCAGATGCAGCAGAGCAAGATACCGCATCTAATCAAGCTACATCAGGTTATGAAAATGGAGCTTACTATACAATAGATTCTAACGGGAATTTTCATCACACTTTAGATGGAAATTGGAATCAATCAATGTTCGACAATAAAGAATATCAATCTTATGAAATAGATGAAAATGGTGCTTACCATTATTACTACTTTACTAAAGGCGGACAAAACTACGCACCTAGCCAATCACATAACTCGATTGAAAATAATGGTTACAATGTTGAACAATCAAACGTGAATAATGAAGCGTCAAATAATAATGAAACTTCAAACAATAATACAACTTACCAAGACACAAATGTTAATGAAAATACGAATGCAGAATATAAAGCACCTTCAAATGAAACTGTTTCTTCACTAGAAGATACTCAGTCAAATGCAGCTCAGTCAGAAGACACTAATCAAAATTCTGATCAAGCACAAGTAAATAATAACGAGAATTCAGAGAGAGCAGAAAATGTAACTGAGAGTTCTCAAAAATCTGAAGGCACTGATCAAGCTTCATCAAATTGGTTATCTAAAAATGCTAAACTTCAAGAGTATGGCCAATATCATGGTGGCGGTGCACATTACGGCATAGACTATGACATGGAAGAAAATACACCAGTATACTCACTTGCTGATGGAACAGTTATTCAAAGTGGATGGAGTAACTATGGTGGCGGAAACCAAGTTACAATCCAAGAAAAAGATAGCGATTATTATCAATGGTATATGCATATGAATAAATTAAATGTTGAAAAAGGCGACGAAGTAAAAGCTGGTCAACAAATTGGTGAATCAGGTAGCACTGGTAACTCAACAGCACCTCATTTACACTTCCAACGTATGAAGGGTGGCGTAGGTAACGAATACGCAGTTAACCCAGAATCATATGTTAATGGCAACCAATAAAATATAAATATGAAACTACAAATAAAACTCTTTCAAAATTATCTACCTTGAAAGAGTTTTTATTTATATTAATATAATTTGATTCGCTACATAATCTTCATTTCTAATTGGTGTATTTGATGTGTAAGCAACGTATTTATTGGAGTTGGTATGCCTAATTCTTCTCCATATGCTGAAATTTGTCCATTAAGATAGTCTATTTCTGTTAATCGACCTTTGTTATAATCTTGATGCATTGATGGATAATGAAGCCCTTGTGTTTCTTTAGGGTAAGCCGCTTCAATTTTATTTAATAGTAATTTACCGTCTAATTCAACATTTCTTGCTCTAGCTACAGACACTATTTCTTCAATCATTGGAATAACCATTTCACGTGAATGTTCATAGCTGCCAAATTCATAAATAGTTTTATCTAATATCGTGCACAGTGGGTTTAACACACTATTCAATGTTGCTTTGGACCATATCGATTTGAAAATATCATCACTTACTCGTGCATTTAAATTTGCATCATTTAGTAACTGAAGTATCGCGTTAGATTGTTCATCGACAATACCGTCTGAACGATGAAAGTCTATATAACCCCCACCTTCTAGCAACAACTGACCGGGACCTCTTAATCCAGCTGTACACATTACGACAGCAAGATAAACCTGTGACATTGGAACGAATTTTGATAATCTCTCTCCATGACCTAAACCGTTCATCATGCATAATATTGCAGTATCCTTATGAATTGAACCAGCCTCTTTTAAGCGTTGCATCATTTTTTCAGAGTTCATCGCCTTTGTTAAGATGATAATCAGATCAAATGAATCTGATACATCCTTAGACAATACTGCTGGAACATCGACTGTATAAACATCCGTTTCAGTTTTAACCTCAACACCATGTTTGTTAATACGTTGAACATGTTCTTCCCAGTCATCAATTAGTTCCACATCATAACCAGCCTGTTTCAAGGAAACACCGATTCGACCACCCATTGCACCTGCACAAGCTATAGCTATTTTATACATATTGTACACTCCTCATTGCCATTTTAATGATAAACATCCAGAATAAAAGTACTATTCTAAAATGTTATATCAATAAACTATTTTTCTTATATAATATATTTACCCATAAACCACATTTTTTAAAATTAAAAAGAGAATATATTTATAAAGAACATAGACTACAATGAGAGTTGCCCATATAATTTCAATAATTGATATGACATTGACTAAATTCGTAATTGTATCGTTTAAATTGAGATTTTGATTCACATTATAAAGTGATGCTGCAGTTGTCACCCATGGGAACGTCAGCGCTGAAAAGGAGACTTTAAATCCTTCTTTCATGATTTTAGGCAATAATATTAAAGTAAATACAAATAACAATTGCGAAAGTACTAAAAACGCCGATACATAAGCAATTGAGTAACTTGAATGATTTAAAATATAACTATTTAAGCAAAGAGCTGCCGGTGCACTCATAATAATTACCATTGTAAACTGTTCCTGATTATATGTTTGCCATGCTTTAGTAAATAATATATATCCAAGTATTAATATTAAAAATATTGATCCAAGAATGATCGCTATGTTACCTATACTAGTATTGAATGCAGACGATGTTTCACCAATAACGCCTATTCCAACAAACATCACAAACCAACTCGTATTTGGCCAAGACTTATAATTTCTAAATGCGTAAAATCCAATAAATATTATGATAAAACTCATATGTAATAAAATAGATACATACCAAATAACATTTAAAATATATGCGCCCACTAAAAATTGAGTTTTAACAATAGACACCAATATCATTAACGTCATAGGTAGCGCTGGAAGAATAGCAAATGTATTTATATTTTTAAGTTCTTTTAAAAACATGGTTGGATAAACAATCCATTTTAAAGTGACAATTAAAAGTATTGCACAGGAAATAATAAAGAAAGACAAGCCAAATAACGTTAAGTTTAAATTATAAAATAAATTGCTTAACGCCATAACACCTAAAGCCAATCCACATATTGCGATTGGGGTTCTTTTCAACCCTGTTTTTAACATGTCCAATACCTGGTGTTTCTTTAACTGTAGCTGCGTAACCAAATACATCTGCGGATGTTTTAACGTCATATGATTTTAAATCTTTACGTGCTGTTTTTAAAAACTCTGTAATTGTATCTACACGTTGTTTGATATTATTTAAATCGCTACCTTTGTATTTACCATTGGAATATTGTAATTCCGCGTCTTTGTTTTCAAACCCTTCTGGGAAACGAACATAATCAAATTGTACTTCTTTAAATCCTGCTTTAGCAGCTTCTTTCGCTACTTCTATATTATAGTTCCATACATTATCATCAAACGGATTTATAAAGCTGTCTCCACCTTCATTTTCCCACACATTACCATCAGCCGTTTTAAACGAACAATCAGGTTTTTGATGAGCTAAATTAGAATCTTTAAATGTAACAACACGCGCGATTGGATAGATATCATTCTTTTCCATTTCTTTGATGATTTTTTTAACATCTACACTGTCTACTGTATTACTACTAATTAACTTATTATCACTTTTGAAGTCCATCGTAATATTACCTGAATCATCTTTAACATCGATAACCAATGCATTTAATTCTGTTTCGTTTATAAACTTAATCAATTCATCAAATTGTTCTCCACTTGCTGAATCTAGTGTCACGTAAATACCTTTCACACCATCTTTAGGATAGTCAATATCACTATATGTATCTTTCTCTGATTCATTACTATCTTTCTTATCTTTACTACTAGTTTCCTTTTGTTCACTGCTATTCTTCTTCTCGTTGTTTGAATCAGTATCGTTATTACAAGCTGACATAACCAAGATAACTGCAAGCGCCACTGCTAAAAACTTCATGATTTCATCATTTTCTCCCCTTATTTCTATATATATTGATTTTGAAAAAGTTTCTAAACATTATATTATTCCACGCTTCGCATTTTACAGATTTTTACTATTTTAAACAAGGTATATTTTTATTTTAAAATAAAAGTAAAAAACAAAAGAGTCGATATTTAATTAAAACGAACTATAGTAAAAACTCCCAACGGCTTTATTAAAAAGTCATTAGGAGTTTTTGAATGTTGGATTTCATTTTACAGATTCAATAAATGTCACTTTATCGATAGCATTTGCTTGTTCTAATTGTAATTCTAAATATTTATCGAATATATCATTATTTTGAGTAACTTCTTCTAACCTAGTAATGAGCGTATGTGGATACTCTACATCAAACAGATTAATTGGTGCTGTTACTACGTTATTGTGCGCAGTTGCTTCATAACCTAAAATTAATAATTTATAGTCAAATGCTGCTCTAACTGCATCTAATATTTCATTGCCTTTATTAATGTCTAAATAGATATCACATTTTTCATAAAGGGCTTTAAATTCACTCTTTTTAGCATTTGGATATAATTTAACATTTGTATATTTATTGAAGTTTAGTAAATTCTTAGACATCTCAGTCATTGCCGCAATATGAAAATCTAAATGTGGTTGTGCTTGTACAATTTCCTTTAAATGTGGTATTTGGTCTGAATTTGTTAGTATCAACACCTGGTTAGAATAGTTATTAGATTTCAGGAAGTTGTATACATATCCAGATTTTCGGATACGATTTTTCCATTTATCACTAATGGATTCTTTAACTTTTTCGTAAGCTCTATTACCCGGCACAATAATGCTGAATGATCTACGTTCTTTAGACAATATATTTTCCATATGACGAATAACATCACTCGTAATATCTCCTTGCCAATATAAATAGTCATTACTAGAAGCATTTAAACCATTCATCACTGCAGCAGGAATAGAAAATGAATTGATTAAAAATTGTTCTGATTCTAAACCTGCAACTTGAATATAAAAATTAACAAATTGTATTTTCGAATGAAAGAAGTATTCTTTATCTTTCCAATTCAAAATAACATCATTTGTAATGAAGTTCTCAACTATAAACACTTCACCTTTAGCGTTAAAGTAATGTTTTAATATTCTTCTATGTGTGCTAGGGTCCAATAATACTTGAGCATACCTGTATCCATATTTATTATAATAATCGATATACTGAGTATGACCTTGGTTGTTTAACCACTCAATTCGCTCTACTATTCTGTGCTTATAATTCTTTTTATAAATAATTCTAGCTTTAATTTCACCTGTATCTTTAATTACTGCCTCATTATTATTACCTTCAATCATCCAAAATTCTGGTGTTTTTACTTGGTTAAAAAATAATGGTTTAATAGGCATTTTTTCATTATTTGCAAAGTATTCATACGGTGTTTTAACATCTTCCGGAAGAAAACCATCTGCTTCAATAACGATTGTTTGCCTCTTTATATTAGAAAACTTAAACGAATTATAAAGGACAATCGTTTGTTTATCAAAAGCTTCAAATAAATTAATCATAAAGCACCTCTTCAATTAAATCATTCCACTGGCTTTTTACAGAACTTTGCGTAAATTGTTCTGCAATTTTATAAGAAGCTTCATGGAAATAATTTGTGTCATTTTCAAAAAATTGAATTATAGCTTCAGCAATTTTTTTCACTATTATAGACTCAGATTCCACGTTCAGTTTAATTGGTATGAGATATCCATTTTTTTGATCGTCAATAAAAGTCGGATTCCCGTAATTGACATCAAAACCAATAAGACCTAGTCCTGAACCTATCGCTTCCATCAATGTTAATCCAAATCCTTCACTCGTTGATCCTGATAAAAATAACTCATAATTCTCATATACTTGATTTAAATTCACATGACCATGTAATGCGATATAACTTTCGGCATTATTTTCACTAATGAGATTTTTCAACATCTGTTTTTGTGAACCTTCTCCATATATATCAAATGTTATTTCAGGTATTTTCTGCTTTGCAACTGCTACTGCCTTAATTAACCAATCCACGTGTTTTTCAAGTGCTAACCTTGAAGCCGTAATAATAGAATAAGATTTTCTGTTTAATGGTTGTGGTAAACTTTTTAAATTACCTACAGGGATTGTATATATTTTAGGCTTGATATGATTATACTTCTCCATTTGGTGTGCCAAAAGTTTATTTTGAATATCCGTTGCCGTGATAAAGAAATCTACTTTCTGAGCATTGGTGAATACATATTCATAGTGGTTATTCCAAAGTATATAATCTTCATTCGATGTTGAGGCATTGTAATGTTCTGCATGAATCACTACACCTAATTTAGCCTGGTTTTTATTTTCTAACATAACTTGGCCGACATCTTTTGAACGATCCAATAAAATTATATCATTCTGTGATAACTGAAGTTTTTTCATAAAATATGCAATAAAACTTTGCTTGGAATATAGTATTTTTTCTTTAAATACAAACATACTGTCATCATCATTTATATATTCACTGTATGCCGTAGAACCATCTTCATTATAAAAGACTCTCATATATAATTTAGCCATATTGTCTTCAGGTGCATAATATTCTGAAAAAATACGAACATAGGAATAATAATCTTTTCGTAGTAATTTACCTCTTGATATATATTCAACTCTATCCACAATATCGCTATCTTCATCTTTTAAATGACAAACGATATAGTTGCTGTTTTTGTTATAGAAATACTTTTTAATTTTTCCTTCATCTTCTGTTTTTGTTATATCATCGTTAAGTGATTGAATAACCTCTTCTAACTTAACACTCGAAGGCGCAATTTTGATATCTGTGAAAAATTGATATAACCATACTACTTCATCATCATTAAATCCTAAATTTTTTGTTAGTGTCTGTATATTTTCAGTTTTTATAAATTCTAAAAACACGAACTTTAATTTTTCTTCTCTTTCCCTTAAAGCTTGAGCTCTGTATAGCTGCGCATACTCTACACCACTACTAGCCCATCCAATACTATAGTTCATGCTATATATCGTCATTAATTACACCTCAATAACTAAAGTTTAAACCACAATTTCACCTATCAAATAAACAATTTTACTATGCTAAAAATCATTATTGCCAATATAATAAACTTACCAAAGAATTTAAAAGTCAGAAATTCTTTTTTCGTATTTTGTTGAATTGTTTCAGCATCATATTCATTTAATTCTTCTTCAATTTGTTTATTAATTTCATCTAGTTCTTCTGTTTCTTTTATATTTTCACTCATATATCACACTTCCTATAACTATAGAGATTTTTATTTACTTAGTATAACAAAATAAGCCAAGGAGAATATCCTCAGCTGTATTTTGTATTGATATTCAAATCAAATTCTATTAATTATTATCTGTTTCTTTTTTACGACTTCTTCTAAATAATGCCAATCCACCTAATCCAAGGAGGCCTGCTAATAACCCATTTTTCGTTGCCTCATCACCCGTGTCTGGTAACTCTGAAGCTTTGTCTTTATCATTTTGGTTCGCTTCATTATCAGAATCTGAATCCATTGGTGATTCTTGTTCACTTAATGATTCTGATTCGCTTAGTGATTCACTCGCGCTCAATGATTCTGACTCGCTTAATGATTCGCTTTCACTCATTGACTCTGACTCACTTAGTGATTCACTTGTACTCAACGATTCTGACTCGCTTAATGATTCACTTGCACTTAATGATTCTGACTCGCTTAGTGATTCACTCGCGCTCAATGATTCTGACTCGCTTAGTGATTCACTCTCGCTCAATGATTCTGACTCGCTTAATGATTCGCTTTCACTCAATGACTCCGACTCACTTAATGATTCACTCACGCTCAATGACTCTGACTCACTTAGAGACTCACTTTCACTCAATGACTCCGACTCGCTTAATGACTCGCTTGTACTTAATGATTCTGACTCACTTAGAGATTCACTTGCACTCAATGATTCTGACTCACTTAATGACTCACTTTCACTTAATGATTCTGACTCACTTAATGACTCACTTTCACTTAATGATTCTGACTCACTTAATGACTCACTTTCACTCAATGATTCTGATTCGCTTAATGATTCGCTTGCACTCAATGATTCCGACTCGCTTAACGATTCACTCGCGCTCAATGATTCTGACTCGCTTAATGATTCACTTGTACTTAATGACTCCGACTCGCTTAATGACTCGCTTGTACTTAATGACTCCGACTCACTTAATGATTCACTCGCACTTAATGACTCACTTTCACTCAATGATTCCGACTCACTTAATGACTCACTTGTGCTTAATGACTCTGATTCACTTAATGACTCACTTAATGATTCGCTTGCACTCAACGATTCTGACTCACTTAATGACTCGCTTGCACTCAA